>JBKEGM010000217.1:0-5107 GCA_046710005.1 Natrialbaceae archaeon | reverse complement strand
GACAGCCTCTCAGGCAGTCGAGGCACATCGTGACCTCATTGAGTCGCTTGCGAAGCGGAATGAGACACTTCGGGCGAGGGCGACGGATCTGGACGAGGCGGCGGGTCGATTTTCGGCGACCAGCCCCGCGAACGTACAGACGCCGAGTGAGTAGAGATCCGCAGTCAAACTGTCCTGACAGATCGTCTAGTCCAATCAACAATTACCACGCTAATTTGTGACGAGGTAACAGGGACTTTCAGTCTTGCACTTTTCCCATATAAAATCGGGGCGTTGAAGGAAGATGCAAACGTAATTGTCGTATATGACGGAAATAATGGACGGGGAGGGCGTGGCGGCTGGCCTTCGGGACGAATTACAGTCGAGTATCGAGACGCTCGCCGACCACGGCGAACGTCCGGGTCTGGCGACGGTGCTGATGAGCGACGATCCGGCGAGCCAGACGTACGTCAACATGAAGCAGAAGGACTGCGAGGAAGTCGGCATCGAGGGGATCAACGTCGAACTCGATCCCGAATCTCCCCCAGAGGAACTGTACGACACCATCGACGACCTGAACGACGATCCCGCCGTCGACGGGATCCTGATCCAGCAACCCCTGCCCGACTACGTCAACAGTCGGGCCGTCATCAGGCATGTCGATCCCGTCAAGGACGTCGAGGCGATGCACCCTGAAAACATCGGCCGGTTCGTCGCCGGCTACGCACGCTACCGTCCATGCACACCGTTCGGCGTCCAGCACCTGCTCGAGGACTACGACATCAGTACCCGAGGCTGGGACGTGACCATCGTGGGTCATTCGGACATCGTCGGCAAGCCACTGGCGAACCTGATGGTGCAAAAGCAGGAGGGTCCCGACGCGAGTGCTGGCGAACCGCACGCGACGGTCACGGTCTGTCACGTCGAAACCCAGGATTTGGCGGAGAAGACCCGCAATGCCGACGTGGTCGTCGTTGCCACCGGCGTCCCAGAACTGATCGACGGATCGATGATCAGCGAGGGCACGGTCGTCGTCGACGTCGGCATCAACCAGGTCGATGCCGACAATGAGAAGGGCTACAAACTGGTGGGGGACGTGGACTTCGAGAGCGCCAAGGAGAAAGCTAGCCACATCACGCCGGTGCCCGGCGGCGTTGGGGCCATGACCCGGGCCATGTTACTATACAACACCGTGAAGGCGACGAGTATCCAGACGGGTATCGACGTCGAACTGCCCTCTTTCTGCAAGGGCGGCATCCCGCCGTACACGCCCGAAGCCCAGACTCGCCAGCCGGCCGAGGTCGCCAACGAGTAACGCTCGTCTCGCTGTTAGAAACGTTTCCTGTGGCTCGCGGAGAGAACCCTAGCGTTGAAGTCTCGCCCCGTTCGAGCTAGTTTCTGTATGACGACCATTATCGACGGGAACGCAGTCGCCGACGACATCAAAGCGGGCCTGGAATCGAGCATCGACGCGCTCGCCGAGGAGGGCGTCAAACCGGGACTCGCGACGGTGTTGATGAGCGACGACCCGGCGAGCGAGACGTACGTCAGCATGAAGCAGAAGGATTGCGAGGAAGTCGGCATCGAGGGGATCCACGTCGAGATCGATCCCGACGCCCCGGCCGAGGAACTGTACGATACCATCGATGACCTCAATGCTGACCCGGAGGTCCACGGCATCCTCGTCCAGATGCCGGTCGCCGACCACGTTGACGACCGCGAGGTCATTCGCCGGATCGACCCGATCAAGGACGTCGACGGCTTCCACCCGGAGAACGTCGGTCGACTCGTGGCGGGCCACGACCGGTACCGACCGTGCACGCCCCACGGGGTTCAGAAACTCCTGGAAGCATACGACATCGATCCCGAGGGCAAGGACGTGACGATCGTCGGGCGATCGAACATCGTCGGCAAGCCCCTGGCGAACCTGTTCCTTCAGAAGGAAGATGACGGCAATGCAACCGTGACGGTCTGTCACTCCCGAACGGATGACACGGCGACAAAAACCCGTAGCGCGGACGTCGTCGTCGCCGCCGTCGGCGTCCCGGAGCTGCTCGACGGATCGATGATCAGCGAGGGCACGGTCGTGATCGACGTCGGCGTCAATCGTGTCGACGCCGACAACGAGAAGGGGTACGAACTGGTCGGCGACGTGGATTACGAGAGCGTCGAGGAGAAGGCCAGCCACATCACGCCAGTCCCCGGCGGCGTCGGCCCGATGACCCGGGCGATGTTGCTGTACAACACCGTGAAAGCGACCAGCCTCCAGAAAGACGTCGACGTCGACCTTCCCTGAGCGGGATTCATTTCGAATAACCCACAGTTTTGTCCGTTCCCCTCGTACCGGAAACCATGGCCGGGAAACCCCACCCGGAGGTGCAGGATCTCCTCGACATGTTGGCGGGCATGGACGCCCCTGGCGTACAACCGGTACGCGTTCCCCATGGAGGCTTGCAATCTTGGTGGACTCCCGCCGGCGACCATTGTCACGGCGGGTTTCGACCCACTTCGGGACGAGGGACATGCCTATGCCAATCGGTTGGACGCCGTGGGCGTCGACGTCACCTACCGGAACTACGAGGAGATGATCCACGGTTTTGTCTCGCTACTCGGAGAATTCGAGGTTTCCCGAGCACGAACGGCGATCGAGGACGTCGCGATGGACCTGGACGAAGCACTGTAAACGGGTGTCCGATTGGTGGCTAACCGGCGGTTTCGAGGTCCTCGAGGCGGTCGAGTCGGTCACGGGCCCGGGCAAGGGCGCTTTCGTTATCTTCTGTCACGGACGCGTGCAGTTCCCGGGCGACCGTGACGAGTCGCTCGACGGTTTCCGGGTCGACGTTTCCTTGAAGGCTTCTGATTCGCCTGACATGGGCGTCCATCCGGTCGATGACAGAACTCGAAGGGTCCTCGAGGTCGGTGCCGTCCCAGTTGCGGAGTTCGCCGTGATATTCACGGACGGCGTCGGCGTAGGCCAGGCCCCGAGCCTCGTGCATCGAATCCGGGACGTCCTCTGGGTCGGGGCGATCGCCCTGATCGGCCCCACCCAGCAGGGAAACGAAGTACAATCGTTCGGCGTCGTCGGGGTGCATCGCACGGCCGATCAGGTCGGCCGCATGCATGAGTTCGGCCGCGGCGAGATACTTGTCGTCGAGGGTTCGTAACTCGCCGCCGTGAATGAATCCTCGCCGGCGGACGTAGCCCCGGCAGGTATCCTTGACCGCATCTGCCACCTGGTGTAACGGGTCGGCGTCCACCGAGTCCTGGATCTCGTTTAGGTTCAGTTCGATCGCCCCGTCGGTGTGCTGTGTCCGTTCGTCGATGCCGACGCTATGGAGGCTCCCACACTCCGGGCAGGCGACGCTGTCGGTTTCGTAATACGACCAGCGCGCCCCACAGTCCTTACACTCGCGCTCGCCGCGGATACGCATACCCAGGAGTTCGGACCGAGTCAGCAAAAGCGCGGCGTTCGTCGCACGAGGTGTGGGTTCGGAATGCCCCCGGATCTGCACCACCGTCACATTTATACTGGGGCTGACGAAATCACGGACTACCATGTCGTCGCAGCCCCTCCCCGACCACGACACGGAGGATAGAGGAAGCCGCGAGCAGGCGGCTGGTCGAGAAATTCTCTCGCGATGAGGACCCCCGTTCACGTTCGTTCGGTTCAAATTCGTCGACCGACGCTGACGCCAGTCGAGTAGGGTCGCTTTCGGTCGCGGCCGACGGGCAAACGCTCGAAGTGTCGGTTGACGGTGAGACACTCGTCCTGGACAGGAGTGTGGCCGTCGACCTCCGGGATTCGCTCGAGGTCGCGCTCACTCGAAACCGAGAGTTCGTTCACACGACGTGCCGTCATCGCGAAGACGGCGCGTACGTCGTCGAACGCCGCGGTGCGGATTCCGCCGGGCATCGGAAGGTGTTCGAGGACTTCGACGCCTGTCGACGATTGTTCGACCGACTTCCCGATGAATTCGTCGCCGAAGACGTGACCAGGACGGGGGTAACCGGCGGGCGCCGGCACCTCCTCGTCCGGCACTTCGTCGAACACCCGGCCTTCGAGTGCGAACTCGTTTCGCGCCAGCCGTTGTCGGCCGCAAAGGCCGACGACACCGAATCGCCGGCCACTCACGAGGAGGTGACACCCGTCGATTGAAGAGTGCGAGTTCGCCGGGGCGGTGCCGAACGACCTGCCGGTGGCCGTACGCTTTTGCCACGGGCCGCCCCACGGCCAAGTATGCCACCGCGACCTGCAACGTTTTCGATCGTTGCTCGCGATCCCGAAACGGATGCCGTGGGCGTCGCCGTGCACTCGAAGTTCATCAGCGTCGGTTCGGTCGTCCCCTTCGCCAGCGCCGACGCCGGGGCCATCGCCACCCAGAGTTTCGCAAACGTGGCGTATGGGCCCGATGGCCTCGATCACCTCCGCGAGGGGAAGCCAGCGAGTGAAACCGTCGACGCATTGGTCGAGGCCGACGACGAGGCGCCCCAGCGACAGGTCGGGATCATCGGTCAGGACGGTTCGGTCGCCGCGTTTACCGGCGAGGAGTGTTTCGACGTCGCCGGAGACATTCAGGGCGAGACCTACACCGTGCAGGGGAACATCCTGGAAAACCGCGAGACGCTCGAGGCAATGGCCGAGGCCTACGAGACGACCGACGGTGGACTGCCGGAGCAATTGCTGGCCGCGCTCCATGCTGGCAACGATGCTGGGGGCGACCAGCGAGGCGAGCAAAGTGCCGCAATGTACGTCGTTAAACCCGAAGGCGGATACGACGGCAAAAACGACCGGTGGATCGACGTTCGGGTGGATGACCATGAGAATCCAATCGACGAACTCGAACGCGTCTTTCGACTCTACGACGTGACGCTGCTCGAACGTGAGGAACCGGACGACCTCGGTGTGCTGGAGGGCGACACTGCCGAGGCCGTCCTCGAGACGCTGGCGGACCTGGAGTTTTACGACGGGACGCCAGGTCCTGACTTCGGCGAGGACGAACATGAGGCCCTCGAGTCGTTCCGGGGGATGAACAACTTCGAAAACCACGACCTTGCGGTCATCGAGGACGCTCTCGCGCGAGGCTGGGACGACGCCGATGGGGACGGCGAGGCCCGGATGGTGAACGCG
>JBKEGM010000216.1:0-5140 GCA_046710005.1 Natrialbaceae archaeon | reverse complement strand
GACGATTGAACGTGTTTGAACAAGTGTCGAGCGATTCATCCCCACCCTACTCGCTCACCTTCGGTTCGCTCCTTGAGGGTGGGGGCTTCTCTTACAGCCCGCTAATTATTTTTTTTTTTTCGTCGAGTCACCAAGTCCAATCGGACAATTCATCGGCGAAATGAAGGGAACGGGATGCGCCGGCTACGAGGACCCGTCCCACACACCTCCCTATCGCCGCCCAACGCTCTGTTTCGAAGATTTTCCCCTCGATCGTCGTGTTCTGGTCGTTCATCCTGGCGTGTCTGACGGATCCACCAGGTCGATCTCGATCCGTTTCGTCCGGAGCGCCCATTCCTTCGTCGGCGCACCCCGGCCCTCCTCCAGGTACCCGGCAACCTCGATGATCCCCGCATCCCGTAGTTCCGAGAGGTGGTAATAGAGACCCGATCGGGAGAACTCGTAGCCCATGGCCTCCAGTTCGCTCCGGATCTGGTCCGTCGTCACCGTTCCCTCGCCGATGACATCGACGATATCCCACCGGGTCGGACAATGCAGGGCTTTGGCATAGCCTTCGAGTTGCTGGAGCTGTCGCATTCGATCCGTCGCTTCCGGTGCGTCAGGTGGCCGCTTACACATGGTTCATGGTGTTGTCAGTCGGAGGATTACACCACTCCATACGAGTCGGCTCAAGGGCTCTGGGTTTGCAGACTGGGACGTTCGTCGATTTCATTCGAACGAGGGCCCCACTGACGGTTCGGGTCACTATTCTGGATGGTCGTCCTCGTCAGCAGATTCTTCACCCTGTAAGTCCGCGATTTTCTCATCGATCAACGCCATCTCGTCTTGAAGGGCCTCCCGTTCGGCCTCTAACTGTGCAACTTTGGTTTCCTCGCTTATGTGACCATGTCGCCCGTGGCCCGCCTCATCATCGTGTGATTCCTCTTCCCCACAACACTCCTCCGAGTCGAGGTTTTCATGGCCGCCCTTGGCCTGTCGGTGGCCGTGATGATGACAGTGGCAATGATTGTGCCAACTCGAACGATGGTGGTGACAGCAAGGCAATTACCATAATGTCACAATGTCTTATAACAGGGAAACTCCGCACCGGTAGGTATTCATTTTGCCTGAAAATTGACGGTTCGCTTGCGGGCGATATTCGGCCACCGCAATTGCTGCCGACCACTCGTTTTTTCCCGTTCGAAACCCTGTATTCCGTAGATGTCGACGTCACTCCCGAGCGAAGACGACCCGGAGGAAAGCAAGAACCGGCGTCTTGCCGCACTCGCCACGCTGCCGTTTCTCGCGCTTGGGCTTTTCGACGTCGTCCTCTTGCTGGAGTTCGGGCTGGACCCGCTCTGGGGCTTCGCCATCCTGCCACCGATCCTGTTCATCACCGTTCTCACCTGGCTCGCGTTTAGCACCGGCTTCCTGGATGATCGGGGCCAGTCCGACGACGTGACCCGACCGGGAGGCTCCGGCGACGGGCAGTGAACGTCCCGGGGCACTACCCATCGGTGTCGTACTTGTATGTCGCTGAATCAGGGTCGATCCCGAAATCTTCCGGGGATTCCTCCGTGTCTTCGGTGTCCGCCGGATCCTGCTCACGGGCATCCTTGAACCGTTCGCGAAGTCGAGAGGGCATCTCGAAGTCCTCGACATCCATCGCGACCGCAGTCGCCTCGGGCGCGATATTGGCGCGTTTCGTCGCCAGTCGCGACTGTAGCGGTTCGGGAAGGTCCTCTTCGGCCACCGACTCGAACCCGAACTGCGCCAGATACGCGGGCTCGTCGGTCAGGGAGTAAACTCTGTCGAACCCCTGGTCCGCCGCGTGGTCGATCAACCGCTCGACGACATGGGCGCCTACGCCCTGATCCCGCCAGCCCTTCAGGACCCCGATGCTGGTGAGCTCGCACACGGGCTTGCCCTCGCCCTTATGAATTCTGATGCGGCCGAACCCGGCCTTCTCGTTTTCCACTTCGTCGATGGCAATCACGTAATCGCGGGAGCGAAAGGCCGTTTCATCGAGCCCCATCGCTTCGATGTGGTCCAGCAACCAGACCTCCTCACGATTTTTCGCGTCCCGCACGTACATACCAGACCGTACTTCCCCGCGAACAAAAAGGGTTGCCCGGGCACGAGAAATCGAAGCAGAACTGCCGGCAAGGCGAGGTCTCCGCCCGGGACCGCCACACCGACTCGCGAGATACCTTTTTGATCCCCCTGACATATGTGAAAAACGACCATGGTTTCACTCTCGGACGTGGACGATGTCGTCCACGAGCCAGACCGGGCGTTTGTCGATTCGACGAACGTCTACCAATTCATGCAGACGTACGGGATCCATGACTACGACGAGTTGATCGAGCGAACTACGGGAGAAGTCGAGGGCGTCGAGGCCTCCGGCGTCGACTGGTTCTGGGACGAGATCACGGACTACCTCGACGTCGAGTTCTACGAGGACTACGATACAGTTCGGGACGACAGTGAGGGGCCCCAATTCACGGACTGGTACGTCGGTGGAACGATCAATATCGCACATAACGTCCTGGACCGCCATGCCGCGCCGGACGACGAACGCCGCAACAAGGTCGCCTGCATCTGGGAAGGGGAACCGGGCGAGGTGCGAGAGCTGACCTTCCACGAACTGCACCGCCAGGCAAACCAGGTCGCCAACGCCCTGGAGGAACGGGGTGTCGGAACCGGCGATACCGTCGGCCTCTACATGCCGATGGTCCCCGAGGTCATCTCGATCCTCTATGGCGCGTTCAAGGTCGGCGCCATCGCGGTTCCGATCTTCTCGGGGTTTGGCGTCGCCGCCACCGCCACCCGCATCCGTGACGCCGAACCCTCGGTCCTGTTCACAGGCGACGGATTCTATCGCCGAAACGACGAGATACTGTTGAAAGGGACTGCCGACGACGCTATCGAGGAGGCAGGCCACGTTGACCACACCATCGTTTACGACCGACTGGGGCACGTCGCGGACGGAACCCTCCAGTGGGACGACGATCGGGACGAACGCTGGGCCGAGGCAGTAGAAACCCAGGACGATACCTACGAGACGAAGGAACTCCCGGCCCACCAGGAGTCGATGCTGCTATACTCCTCGGGAACGACCGGGAAGCCGAAGGGAATCGTCCACACCCATGCCGGCGTCCTGACCCAAACCGCCAAAGAGATCCACTTCGGCTTCGACCAGCAGCCCGCGGACCGCTTCTTCTGGGTGTCGGACATCGGCTGGATGATGGGCCCCTGGTCCCTAGTCGGCAACCATCATTTCGGCGGGACCATTTTCATGTACGAGGGCGCGCCCGATCATCCCCAGCCCGACCGCTACTGGGAGATGATCGACCGCCACGGGATCACCCAGTTCGGCGTCTCGCCGACCGCGATCCGGGCCCTCCGCAAACACGGCGACGAGTGGGTCGAGGATTACGATCTCTCCTCGCTTCGCCTGCTCGGGTCGACTGGAGAACCGTGGGACCCCGAGTCCTGGAAGTGGTTCTACGAGAACGTCGGGAACGGCGACGCGCCAATCATCAACATCTCCGGGGGGACCGAGATCTGTGGCTGTTTCCTGATGCCGATGCCGAACCAATCGCTCAAACCCTGTACGTTGGGCGGTCCGGGGCTGGGAATGAACATCGACGTGGTCGACCGGGAGGGCAAATCCATCACGGACGACAACGAGCGCGGCTACCTGGTCGCGCGAGATTCCTGTCCGTCGATGACCAAGTCGTTGTGGTCCGGCGACGAGCGATACCACCGGGAGTACTGGTCGACCTGGGAGGATCTCTGGGACCACGGCGACTGGGCGCAGGTCGACGAGGACGGGTTCTGGTTCCTGCACGGCCGCGCCGACGACGCCCTCAACGTCGCCGGCCGGAAGGTGGGCCCCGCCGAGGTCGAGGGCGCTTTGATCGAGCACTCCGCGGTGAACGCAGCCGCCGCAGTCGGTGCCAAGGACGATACCAGCGGCACGGCGGTCGTCGCGTACGTCATCCTGGAACCCGACGTCGAAGAATCGGAGTCTCGCCGCGAGGAATTCCGCGAACAGGTAGGCGAGGAACTGGGCAAACCCTTCCGGCCGCGAGAGATACTGTTCGTCGACGAGTTTCCCAAGACCCAGTCCGGGAAGATCATCCGGCGGGCCATCGAGGCGGCCCACAGCGGCGAAGACATTGGGGACCTTTCCTCGATGAAGAACCCGGAAGCCTTAGAAGCGATCCGAGACGCACGCTGAGTCGCTCCACTCGGATTCGAGGGTCATGGCTCACCGACCAGTGCGATCGCTCGCGCTATCTGATCGACGCCCGAGGCCCGCAAGAACCCCCGTGGCGCCGCTGTCTCTCGATCCCGAATCTCACCGAGCGACCAGAACCGAACGGCGGCCGCATCGTCGGCAGCGTGGAGTTCGCCGTCGGCCGCCGTTCGAACTGCGGCAAAGTTGATAGAAACGAAACTGTGACCGGATTCCAAAACGACAGCAACAGTCCCGACGAGCGACAGGTCTTCGGGCGCGACCGCCAGTCCAGTCTCCTCCGCAAGTTCCCGCGTCGCGGCGTCGCGGGGATGCTCGCGAGCATCGACGTGACCGCCCGGGAGCGCCCACGCTCCCGCATCTGCCCCTGTGCCCATCTCGATGAGAAGGACCTGGTCGCCGTCGACAACCGTCGCGCGGGCCATCAGCGACGGGGTTTCATAGCTCCGGTGGCCACAGGCCGGACAGTCCAGGCGACCGGTCGCCTCGCGTTCGGACGACAGCGTCTCGCCGCAACGAGGACAATACGACGGCGTTTCCTCGGTCGTCGCCGTCCAGACCATGGCCCATGATCGGCCCGGATCATGCTACGTCTTTCGCCTTCCCCAGGTCTGGAGCGCGCTCACGTTTTCCTGAGCGGCACATCCATGAGCGGGATCGTTCGGGGTTCCGGGCCCCCATCGCCGATGCCGATGTCGGGGCGGTCGTCGTCAGCACAAGCGACACCGTCATTGTCCGGAAACACGAGCGTCCCGCTGGTGACCAAAGGAACGAGAGCTCCCGCAAGCGCCCGCCGGTCCGAAAGCGATGCCCGGAACGCGACGGTCGTTGCCGAATCGACGTCCTCTCGGTCCGCGACCGTACGGGCAGCCTCAAGGAGGTCGCCCTGGGTCGCTG
>JBKEGM010000215.1:0-5144 GCA_046710005.1 Natrialbaceae archaeon | reverse complement strand
GGTATTGCGCTCCCCGACTCAGGGCGTCCATCAGGGCGGTTCGGGCGTTCGCTCCGGCGACCAGTTCTCGTGGATTGTCCACGGCCTGCGAAACGTTCACATACGGGTCGATCAGCCCCTGCAGATTTCCGGCGCTGACGTTCCCGGCGGCGGTGAACTGTTCGATTTCTTGGACGGTGATCGCGAGCGTGTAGGCGATTAACAGCAAAACGGGGAGTGCAAGGAGGACCAGCGCAGTGGCTGCCGCCAGCGTTGGTTGATCGATTCGACGACGGAGTCGACGGTGAATCGGCCGAGTCGCGTAGTAGATGAAGATCCCGAGGAGGACCGTTCCCAGGAAGGCATGCAGGACGTACGCGAAGATCGCTGCCAGGGCGGCACCGAGAGCGAACCAGGCGGCCCTGGCTCGATCAACGGATATCTCGTCGACGACCATGTTGGGTTTCGGGTCCGGGGCCGGCAAAAAGGTCTCGGGAGTCGAACCCGCCGAAATATATATTCCTATTTAGTGCTATAAAGGGAACAGTAGGGACGATGCCAGTCGATCAGGTCGGCGCCGCGCCGCTGGACACTGAGGTCGTTCGGCTCGGGTTAGCCGCCGCTCTGGGGTTGTTTTTGGGGCTGGAACGGGAGTGGTCGCATAAAGCCGCAGGGGTCCGGACGTTCGCGCTTATCAGCCTCATTGCTGCCGTTTTCACCGTCATCGGGCGCGAGACGCTGCTCGTCATCGGGGGCGCGCTGGTCATCGCTCTGTCGGTCCTGCTGGCTGTCGAGGGGCTGCTAAACGAGGACGAGGGGCTGTCGCTGACGACGTCAGTCTCGATGCTCGTCGCCTACGGAGTCGGCGCGCTCGTGGCCGATGGCTTCATTCTCGAGGGAGTGACGGTCGCGGTTCTCTCGTCGCTCCTGCTCGTGTTCAAACGCGAACTCCATAGCATCGCCTGGGGGCTCAGTCGGGAGGAACTCCGCTCGATCGCCGAGTTTGCTATCCTGGCGTTCGTGATCTATCCACTCCTTCCCGCCGAACCGGTCCCGGCAGCCCCGGTTTCGATCGGCCAGGCCTCGATCAACGTGAGCGTCGAACCCCGCGTCGTCTGGCTCATGGTCGTTACGGTGGCCGCCATCGGCATCGTCAATTACGTGATCGTTCGCAATTACGACAGCCGGGGCATCGCGGTCACGGGGTTCATCGGGGGTCTTGCCTCGTCGACTGCGGTGGTCGGGACGATGCTCGATCACGTTCGGCAGCATCCCGACGCCTCAGCCTACGCCATCGCGGCGATTCTGCTGGCGGACGCTGCGATGGCCGCGCGGAACCTCTTCATCGCGATCGGGTTCACCCTGACGGCGGACCGACCATCACTGATCGCAGCGGCGGCGCCACTTGGGGCCGTCATCGTCGGCGCAGTCGTTTTGGCGGCCGTCACGGGCGAATGGCGGGAATCGACTGACATGGACCTTGAGAGCCCGTTTTCCCTCCGGAACGCGCTCGGGTTCGGGGCAGTGTTCGCCGTCATCGTCGTGGCGGCGGCTGTCGCCGACGCGCAGTTCGGGGTGGCCGGCCTGTACCTGACGGCCGTGATTTCGGGGCTCGTATCGAGTGCTGGCGTGACTGCCTCGGCGGTGTCACTGTATCGAACCGGTGCCATTGGATCGACGGCCGCTGTGACAGCAATCCTGATCGCGACCGCATCGAGCATCTCGGTGAAGGCCGCGCTGACGTGGATCGGGCCGGACCGCCAGTTCGCGAAGCGAGTGGCCGTTTACAGCACCGTCTTGCTCATCGCTGCGGGTGCGGTCACGGTCGTCCTGGCACTCTGACGCGAGGCGAGGACGGGGGATCGACAGGAGGCCGTCCACCGTTTGGCAAACCTTGACGGGGGCAAAAACCATAACGAACTGTTTATGCGCCAGGGCGTTGGACTGAGAAATATGGATCGGGATACTGCCGAGCCGAGCGTCGACCAGATGCCCGGCGAAAACGCCAACGAATGGGTAGAATACCACCAATCTTTCTCCGCACCGAGCACCTATGTCTACAATTTCGTCTGGGATCATACCGAAGATGCCGTGGGGCCGTTCGTCACTGACGCCGACGGGAACGTCCTGATGGACTACACGACCCACGTCGCTGCAGCCCCGCTGGGGTACAATAATCCGAAGATCATGGACAAGATGGAGGCGTTCGACCTCCCGGACCCGACGAAGATGGCGGGCCAGGACTTCTACTTCAGTGGCGGCGGGACACCCGGTGACACCGAATTCCCCGGCGCTGCCGATCTGATGGACAAACTGACCGACCTAACCAGTCACTATGGCATGGACACGGTCTTCATGTCGAACTCCGGTGCCGAGGCCGTCGAGAACGCGCTCAAGATCACGTACGACCATAGTGATGGCGGCAAGTACGGCATCACTTTCGACGGCGCCTTCCACGGCCGGACCCTGGGCGCACTTTCGATCAACCGGTCGAAGGAGGTCTATCGCCGGAAATTCCCCGAGATTCCGGGCGTCCACGACATGCCCTATTGTGACAAGACGGGCTGCACCGCCGAAACCTGTGACTGCGGCTTCTTCCCCGGCGGCGAGGAGGACCCGTCGCTGCTGGCCCGCAAAATCGACCCCGACAAGGGCCACATCAACCCGGAGGAGATCTCTTACATCATCATGGAGCCCATCCAGGGCGAGGGCGGCTACCGCATCCCGAGCGACGCCTTCATGCAGGAGATCGCCGACCTCACCGACGAGTACGACATCCCGCTGATCGCCGACGAAATCCAGTCCGGCGTGGGCCGCACCGGCGAGTGGTGGGGTGCCGACCACTTCCCGATCGAACCCGACGTGATTACGGCCGCGAAGGGTGCCCGCGTCGGCGCGACGATCGGCAAGTCCGAGGTCTTCCCGGACTCGAAGAGCCGGCTTTCATCGACGTGGGGCGCGGGCGACATCGTCTCCTCGCTCTCGGGCGTGCTCACGCTCGAAGCCATCGAAGAGTACAATCTGCTCGATAACGCCGTCGATCGCGGCGACCAGATGATCGAATTCCTCGAGGACGCCGACATGCCCGGCGTCACTGACATCCGCGGCAAAGGCCTGATGCTTGCCGTCGACTTCGAGACGAAGGACCTTCGCGGGGACGTCGTCAAGGCCGCGATGAAACGCGGACTCCTCCTGCTGGGCTGTGGCTACCGGACCATCCGACTCCTCCCGCCGCTGGACGTCACCGAGCGCGAGATCGAGATGTCGGGCGAGATTTTCGTCGACGCCGTCGAGGCGGCCGCTACGGACCACCAGATCACCGCCGACGACTGACGACGTCACCGCGAGACGGATTTCACTTTTCTGCTGGCGATCGACGCTGGCGTTCGTCGTTCGTTTCGACGACGCGAACCCTGAGCACCAGCGCGATGGACGCGCCGATCGCGACCGAGAAGACCGGTCCCCCGATGACGATGCCAGCGATGCCCACGAGGCCGAGTTCGCCGATACGGAACCATTCGGCAGTCGCAAGCAGCAGAAACCCGACCGTTGCCACGGTGCCGCCACCGATCGTGCCGTACCGGAGCAGGCGGATGACCCGGCTGGGGACCCTAACGCCCCGCGTGTCTTCGAAAATCGGTGCCGTCACTCGCGGTCCGAGGACGGTCCCCAGCGCCACCACCGTCCCCATAATGACGGCCGTCCAGAATACCAGCGTGAGCGCCATGTGGGATTCCCTGAGGAAAGCAGGCGAAAAACGGTTCCGGTCCGTGACGGTCGAGGGGACTGAGTTCTCAGGCTGTTGAGGTCAGAACTGATACCGACGCTCGTCCTCGTCGTCGGCCACTCCGGCACCGGCACCGCCGCCTGGCATCCCGGCCATGCCACCCATTTCGTCATAGCTCATTCCCGCCAGGTACTCGTCGTAGGTCACGTCGTAGGTCGAGCGCAGGTGGAAATCGAGGTTTCCCCTGTCGACGGTCGTCTGGAACAGGAGATGCACAGCCCGCTGGATCAGTTCCTCCGGGTCGTCGGGATCGAGCGCCGCAACGAGCATCGTGAACTCCCGACGAGCTTCTTCGTCGAGTTCGGCCTCGAAGCCCTCGAGGTCGTCGTAGGTCGCTTCGACGTCGTCCGTCAGATCGTCAAGGCTCATGCTCGAATCTGTGAGACGACCGCCGAAACGCCTTTCGCTCCCGGCTGTTCCTCCCGTCCAGGACCTCACTGCCACTCGGAGAGGCTTGGAAACACCAGGGCTTTACCATCCCGTTCCTAACGCGGATCGATGGCAGATGGGGAGTCGAGCGCGGATGACGAGGTGATCCCGGACGACGATTCGCCGACGGAAACCGTCCCGGCGGACCTCGAACCGGTGCAGGCGGCGCTGCTCTCCTGGTACGAGCGCGAGCACCGCGAGTTCCCGTGGCGCGAGACGACCGATCCCTACCGGATCCTGGTCTCGGAGGTGATGAGTCAGCAGACCCAGCTGGATCGGATCGTCGGGCCCTGGGACGCCTTCATCGACCGGTGGCCAACCGTCGGCGACGT
The DNA here is from genome assembly GCA_046710005.1 of Natrialbaceae archaeon. Taxonomy (GTDB): domain Archaea; phylum Halobacteriota; class Halobacteria; order Halobacteriales; family Natrialbaceae; genus DATFIX01. Next base: position 617 of record JBKEGM010000215.1, on the reverse strand, counting down.
AGCAGCAGCCGACCGTTCCGAGGTCGTCGCCTTCTGGTCCGACCACAGTCTCGGGTACAACAATCGGGCCCGATACCTCCACGAGGCTGCCGGGCAGGTCCTCGACGAGTTCGGCGGCGAGGTCCCGAGCGATCCCGAGACGCTGCAGGAACTTCAGGGGGTCGGCCCGTACACCGCAAACGCCGTCGCCAGTTTCGCCTTCAACGACGGTGCTGCGGTGGTCGATACCAACGTGAAGCGGATTCTATACCGCGCCTTCGGCGTGCCGGATGACGACGGGGCGTTCGAAGCGGTCGCCGGCGAGATCATGCCCGAGGGCAAGTCCCGAAAGTGGAACAACGCGATCATGGAACTCGGTGGGCTCGTGTGCCAAGAGAGCCCCAACTGCGACGAGGCGGGCTGTCCGTGGCGCGAGTGGTGTGGGGCCTACGCGACCGGCGACTTCACCGCGCCGGACGTGCCGACCCAGCCCTCATTCGAGGGAAGTCGCCGGCAGTTCCGGGGACGGATCGTCCGGGCGCTTGGCGAGCACGACGAACTCGCGCTCGACGACCTCGGCCCGAAGGTGCGAGTGGATTATGCCCCGCAGGGCGATAACGGCCGAGAGTGGCTACGGG
>JBKEGM010000214.1:0-5145 GCA_046710005.1 Natrialbaceae archaeon | reverse complement strand
GAGTAGTCCTGCGACAGCGCCTTGATCATCCGCGGCGCGCCCGTCCACGATCCCACGAGCAACCCGAGCCCGCCGCCGACGAGCACAAGCGTCAGCGGCAATTCGTAGGGGTCGAGCAGGGGAAGCAGCGGGCCGAGCGCGAGACCCACCTGCGTGCCCCCGGCGGAGAAGGCCACGAGTGCCCCCAGCGCGAGCAGGAATTCACGATTGGCGACGGTCGGATCAGCCGTGGTCCGCCAGTAGAGGACTCCGGCGACGGCGAGGGCCAGGGCGACGGTGGCGCCGCCGGCGACGACTAGGGTCGGGCCACCGACCGTTGCTGCGGCGGCGACGGCGAGCGACGCGCTTTCGTCTGGCGGTCCCAGCAGGACGAACTCGATGTTTGCGACGATCGCCCCGACCATCGCGCCGAGGACCGGAACGGTCGTCGAGGCAGGAAGCCAGTCGTCACGAAGCGAGCGGCCAAAGACGTAGGCCGTGGCCCCTCCGACGATCGGCGTGAGGACCCAGAGGGCGCCGATCTGGAGATACTTGTCCCACGCCGGCCCACCGCCGAGTGCCAGGCCAGTCCCCACCACCGCGCCGGTGACCGTGAACGCCGTCGCGATCGGATAGCCCGTGAACACGCCGATGGCGACGAGGCCGCCGGCGATTAACAGTGCCAGCGTCGCGCCGACCGGCGAGAGGGTCGCCCCGACGATGAGATCCCGGCCGACTGCCTCTGTCACGTTTTCGCCCTGGAGGACGGCACCCGCGAAGCCGAGAATGCCGACGAAAAACCCCGCTCGGAGGGTCGTGATCGCATTAGCCCCGACCGCCGGGGCGAAGGGTGTCGATCCACTAGATCCGGCACCGATTGACCAGGCCATGAACGCGCTCGCGATCCCGGCGACGAGAACCGTGCCGATTCCTGCTGCGACGACCATCTGCTCGTCTCGGAATCATTCTTCCCCGATAATAACCTATTGGTTCCCGTCGCCGTCCGGGTCGGGAATCGTTTTCTGCAGCCTGATCACGACTGCTTTCGAACTTTGGACGGCGACCACTCGGTCCGTGGTGAACCAGCGACCCCCGATCAGAACTGACCCGCGAGGAACCGCTCGATCTCGTTGCGCGAGGGGGCTGTTTTCGCCCCTTCGGTCCGGGCGGCAAGCGCGCCACAGGCGTTAGCGAACTCGAGGGCACGCTCGTAGTCCCCGCCCTCACGCAGGACGGCGACGAAGCCGGCGGCGAAGGCGTCGCCGGCGCCCGTCGTATCGGTGACCGGAACGTCGAAGCCGGGATGCCGGAGCGTCCCATCCGGGGTGTGGACCTCGGCGCCCTCCTCGCCGCGCTTGATGACCAGGACGCGGTCCGCGAAGTCTGAGGCCTGGTAGTCGGCCTCCAGCGCGGCCTCGGCCTCGCGGTCGTTCAGGAAGATTACGTCGGCCAGATCGAGCGACTCGGAGAAGTCCCGTTCGGGGAGGCGTCGTCCTGGATCGACGCTGATCGTGAGCTCTGCCTGCGCAGCGACCGACGCCAGTCGGGCCGCCGTCTCCGGGCGCTGGCTGGTCAGGTGGAGATGGTTCGCTTTCTCGACCCGTTTCGGGTCGACGTCCTCTGGACCGACGGCCTCGTTGACGCCGTCGTTCCCGAGTACCGCGACCTCCCCTTCGTCGTCGACGAGCAGGTATTTCGTCGAGGTATCGCCATCGACTTCGCGAAGGCCCGCAGAGTCGACGCCCTCGCGTTCGAGTTCGCGACGTGCGAGCATCCCATACTCATCGTCACCCACACTGCCGACGATACCACTCGAAACGCCCAGACTCGCCAGTGCGGCAGCCACGTTGCCCGCGCTGCCCCCGCCAGCGCCTCGCTGTGAATGGATGCTCGCCTCGCCGTCGGGTGCTGGCAACTGACTCACGCGGAGGGTTACGTCCCAGTTGACGTGGCCCGCGCTCAGAACTTCGACCACGTGAGTACTGGGGGCCGCCGGGGGTAAAAAGGCTATCAGGTGACGGCGAACAGGAGGAGGTTATGAATCCCTGGCCCGAACCCAACCGCCGCGACGAACGCGAGGAGGATTCGACCCTGGAGTGGTTCCTCCTGGTAGACGCCCTCGACTGCGGCGATGACGACCAGCGCGAGGGCGATCTTCACGGCCACGAATAGCCAGCCTGAACCGAGATATGGTTCAGTCGGTAACGATGCTGAGAAGTCAATGATGGCCCTGGAGAGTGGTGTCCGTTCGGTCACCATGAGGATGTCGACGCCAATTGCGGTCGAGACACCATCGATCGAATGGGCGAACACGACGAGCGCACCGGGCATGCCTGTCCGGCGGGCCGCATCGGTCAACGTGAGGCTCAACAGTACCCAGGCGAGAACGGTCACGACGCCGGCCACGGTGAGGCCGATCAACGGCCAGAACGCCGAGTCCGGGGTGAGTCTCCCAGATTCGCTTCCGAGGTACAAAGAAAATCCAGTGAATACCAATGCCAGTCCCAGGCCGATACTGCCGAGCTCCCGTTCGACCGATACATTGGCCCGCATTTCCTCATATAACGTGCTGAAGATCCATGTGAGTCCTGCGATGATGAACGTCGTCAGATACACTGCGGGCGCCCCAAACAGCGGTTCGAGCGAATCGGGGAGCGCCCATTGCTGGTAGTGGAAATTTTGTTGGTACAGGACGTGGAACACGGCTCCGAGTGCCATCCACGGGGCGAAGGCGACGACCGTATCGTCCGAGATCGGCGCGTTGAGCAAAACGGCCACCGCGACGACACCGATCGTCAGCACAATGAGGGGGATCAGGTAGATGAGGTTCGGAATCGAGAACCCTTCCGGAAGCACCTGGAAGAGGAACCACCCTGGGTGTAACATGAAAAAAAGTAGTACACGGAATTGTCGAAAACCTTCCGGTCATGTAAGAGAGTCTCACGATGCCTGTCGGACTGAGTCTGCGATGTGGCCCGACGGCCGACAAACCCGATTCAGGGTTCCCAGGGTTCGCCGATGTTGTCGCCGAAGAGTTCCCGCATCAGGGTCACGATGCTTTCCGGCGGGAACTGGCCCCGCTCGGTCACGATAGCGTCGACGTACCTGGGCGGCGTCACGTCGAATGCGGGATTGTCGACGACGAAATCCTCGTCGTGGGGGTCGGTGATCTCGGCCCGTTCGTCTGTCGGGAGGACTTCGGTTACGTCTCGAGTTTCGATCTCGACCGCGTGGCCCGTCAGGGTTTCAGGATGCAGTTTCATCGTCTGCGCGGCCACCGTGACCGGGACGCCGCGATCGCGGGCATTCACGGCGAGGCCGCTCGTCCCAATCTTGTTGATGACGCTGCCATCCGCCGCGATCGAGTCGGCGCCGATGAGGACGTGATCGGCCTCCGAGAGGTAGCGACGGGCAGCGTTGTCGACGATCATCGTGACCGGGACGTCCCACTCTCTGAGCTGCCGGGCGGTGATGTGGCCTTGCTTCCGGGGACGCGTCTCTTTGACGATCGCCTCGATGTGCTTGCCTTGCTCCAGTGCGTGCTCGATGCAGGCGAGCGCGTCGGTCGAGTGACAGTGAGTCATGACGACGTCGCCATCGCGGAGGCGGTTCGCGCCGACCCGTCCTAACCGGTCCTGGGCTTGCTCGAGGTCGGTCCGGAAGGATTCGACATGGGAAATCGTTTGCTCTTTGAGTTCCTTGATGGAGTCCCCTTCCATCCCGGTGAGGACGCTCCGAAGCGCGTTGGGCAGGCTGACGGCGGTGGGGCGCGTTTCTCGGAGGTGACGGGCGGCCGCCTTCAATTGGTTTCTGAAGGCCGCCGGGGTTTGGGCGTCGGTCTCACGGGCTTGGACCGCCAGGGCCGCCGCGGCAGCGTCCGCGATCGCTGCCGCCCCTCTAATCTCCATCGACGCGATTTGCTCCGCCGTGCGCTCGACTTCCTGGTGGAGGGTGGGATCGTCCTCGGCCATGGCCCCCGGTTCGAACCCCGATGGGAAAAGTCGAGCGGCACAGGTTCGCGGCGGCGACTGGTCTCTGCCTTCGCACCCAGGCGACGAAAGAGCCTCGAACGACTTTCACACCGTCCTCTGGCGGTCAGAATACACCCAGGATCATCCCCGCGCCCAGCGCGACGAGCACGAGGCCCGCCACCAGGTGCAATCGTTCGATGTTCTCCTCCCGCCAGTTCGAGATTCGTTCGACAGAGACGAACCCACCGGCGATGACGGCGGTGATGCCGACGATCGGCAGCACGAAGACGAGATTATAGGCCGCCAGGAGTGGGAGGCTTTGGGACCACTGGAGGTCCGCCAGGATGCCCCCTGCCACGAAGTACGGTCCGGAGGTACACGGTAGCAGGAAGGCGCTTACGGCGACGCCGCCGATGAACGCACCGACCGCCACGCTTCCCCGTTCCCACAATGGACGAGTGAGGTAGCGCTGCATTGCTGGGCGCCAAGAGAATGGCACTTCGATGACGAAGCCCCCGGCACCGTGAGCATACCAGTCTTTGAGGTTTAGCAACCCCAGGACAATTGCCACGACCCCAATGACAGTGTACAGGTTCTCGAACGACCCGGCAGTGACGTCGACGACGGACCGGAGGCCCTGGATGAGGAGCACGCCCATCGCGAAGTAGGTGAGAAAGATTGCGAGCGCGAAGGACAGGCCCGCCATGAGAACGGTTCGTCCGCTACCTTTGGAACGAGTGCTAATGGTGGTGAGAAGAACGAGAAGGATCGCCAGAGCACACGGGTTGACCGAGTCCGAGGCGGCCAGTCCGGTGAGGCCAGCGACCGTCTGCAGGTCCGTTTTGCTGGGGCCCTCCCCGCCACATGTATCGGCATCGCTAGGTTCTTTCTCATCCCCGCCGCACTGCACAAGATTCCCGCCACCCGTGCTGGCTGTAGCGTCGTCAGTAACTCCACCGGTTGCCGTCGAGTCGGGTGCTTCGCCCCTCGCGATGGCGGCTTCGGACGGACACGCGACGTCCTCCCCTGCCTCGAGTTTCGACTCGATAAGATCGATCGACGGGTCCGCCCCGACGGCGTACTCGCCGCCGACGAACACGGTGGGCACCGCTCCCCATTGCTCGGACGGGACGTCGTATGTTCTGAGAAAATCGGTGAACAGGTCCGATTGGGCCGCGGCGGAGTACTTCTTGAC
>JBKEGM010000213.1:0-5179 GCA_046710005.1 Natrialbaceae archaeon | reverse complement strand
CGTGACCGCCGAGAATTCGGTGACATTGACCGACGGGACCCCACGAAACTCCCGGACGTAGACGTCCTCGATGCGGACGTCCGCTTCGTTCTCGATGTCGTGATGGGGATTCCAATCGGTGAACGGTAGCCGACCCGTCTCGTCAGCCAGCACGCCGCTCAATATCTCCGTTTCGCCGTCCCGGCCGTCGATCGTCCGGCGTTCGACCTCCAGCACGGAGACCTCGACGGTCCGTCCTCGGTCCCCTGGTTCGAGGTCGGCGAGGTCCGACTCGCCGCCGACGTCGAATGGGATCTCGAGGGCATCGGACCGGAAGCTCACCGTCGTGCTTTCGCCCATGTTGAGTTCGGGTTCGCCCTCCCACTCGCGCACGCCGGCGTTTCCCGCCGTAATCGTATCGCCTGGGGATAGTCCGAAGTCCTCCCAGGCGGTATAATCGACGCGACCGGTTTGGTCGGCGATTTGGCCCTCGAAAATGACCTGATCCTCGCCCTGGTATCGGATGGACCGCTTTCCGACCGTCAGGATCCGGCCAGTGACCGTCACGTTCCCGCTGTCGGTCGTGATCGCGCCCACGTCGACCTCCGACGGGGTGCCGTCATCGGCCCCGTCGCCATACTTTCGACGGAGGCTCTGTTTGGCCTCGTCGATTGGAACGCTGTACTGGACGAGGTTCTCCAGGTCGGTAGTGACCTCCGCTTTGTCGACACCGAGGTCGGAGGCGAGTTCCTCGGCGTGATCTTCCAGGTTCATGGCCGGTTCTTCGCCCGGATCCCGTAAAAACCGTTCGTGGCGAACCGAGCGAGCCCCTAGGGCACACCGAAAGCCGTATTCGCTGGCGCCCATAGCCAGCAATCGAACGATGCATGTACGGGTCAACGCTGCGATGAGTACTGACGGGAAGCTCTCGACGCGACGCCGCGAGCAACTCGCCATCAGCGGCCCGGAAGACTTCGAACGCGTCGAAGCCATTCGTGAATCGGTCGACGGGATCCTGGTCGGCGTCGGTACCGTGCTGGCCGATGATCCCCATCTGGTGCTGGAGCAGTCTCGTCAGCGCAACCGGTCGAAACGGGGGGAACCATCGACGCCGGCAAGAATCGTGGTGGATTCGACTGCTCGAACCCCGAAAGATGCCAGGATTCTCGATGACGAGGCAGACACCTACGTCCTCACCAGCGATCGCGCACCGGACGACCGGATCCGTCGCCTGGAATCGACGGGCGCAGCGGTTATCGTGGCAGGCCATTCCCGCGTCACTCTCGCTGCAGCATTCGAGGCCCTCCAGGTCGAGGGAATATCGGAACTGCTTGTCGAAGGTGGCGGCGAGATTATTTTCTCCGCTTTCGAGGAAGGCCTCGTCGACGAGCTTTCGGTCTACGTCGGATCGATGATCGTCGGGGGCAGGGACGCGCCGACCCTGGCCGATGGGGAGGGGTTCATAGAGGAATTTCCCGACCTCGACCTTGAGGCAGTCGACCGTCTCGACGAGGGCGTTTTGCTCTCCTATTCGGTCGAGTGAACGGGTGTCAGTCCGCGTTCCGTAGCGCTGTCAACTGGAGAGTTTCTCCCGAACCGGCATCCATCCCGCTGTGACCGACAACTTCCCTGGATAGAAGGGACCCGGCTTCAAATCCTCGCCGCCCTGAAGGGCGAGGCATTCTCCTCGCATTTCCATGAAACCCCCAACAGACGATTATCGATCAAACCAGTCCTCACCGATCACTCGAGACGGAAGGTCACGACGAACTCCCGCTCCGGGGATTCGGCCGTAATCCACGGCCTGACGTACACCAGTCGAACGGTTCCACTCTGCTCCACCTCGAGCACGACGACCCGGGTTCCCTGAGCGCCCGGCACCACCGTCGACGGGGACTGATAGCTGTTCGAAAGAACTCGCGCGACGGTATCGTTGCCCGCGACCCGCCAGGTGTAGCCCGTCGAGGGATTTTCGGGCAGCGAAACCTTCACGACCGTGCCCGGGTCAACGGCAATCGATCGCCCCGAGTCCGATCGACCAAGGACCAAATCGACGTCGACGGAGGCCGACGTCGTGGGGGTGAGACTGGCGGTCCGGCGACTGCTGCCCCTCACAACCCACCGTAACGTTGGATACCCGTCCATGGTCCAGGCGTGATCGAAATCCCAGCCCGCAGCGGTATAGGGCTCTTTGGTCTGCATGCGATCGGTGTCGAGCCCACTCCCGCACATCCCCCGGTCCGTTCCAGTCGCGTTCGTCTCCCAGAACGACCCCGGGCATGACCCGCGGTTGACCGCCACGAGGCCACCCGTTCGCTCGCCACCGCGAACCGGCCCCGCAGCATAACAGTGCCGAATCGTGCCGGTGGGCCAGTTTGACCCCGCGATGCCGCCCGCAACGGAGTCGGCGCCACGTGTCCGAACCGCAGCGTGACTGTAGGACGCAACCACCGTGCTTCCGTTGCCATTCCACCCCACCACGCCCCCGATGTCGACGTGGTTCGACCCCTGCAGGGTCCCGAAGACGGCGGATTCGGCGACGAGGCCCCCGTCGTTCGACCCAACCACACCGCCCGTATCGCCCGCGCCAGTATTGACGATGCGGCCACCGACGATCGCTCGCCGCACGGATGCATTGGCCCCCATCGTGCCGGCGATCCCGCCGGTGTCCCCCGCGGTTTTCACGGTCCCCCTCACGGTGACGTTGGTGACCTCGCCTCGGGCGAACTTCCCAACGAGGCCCCCGGTATCCGAGAGGCGCCCGCCGATCACGGTGAGGTTTTTCAACATCACGTTCTGGACCCGACCAGCGCGGGGATAGTCCGGATCCATTGGATCGTCCACGCCAATCTCGCCGAAGAGGCCGACGTAGTTGGCCGACCGATTTTCGACATACAGGTTTGTAATGGTGTGGCCGCGTCCGTCGAACGTGCCGAAGAACACTGCCTGTGGCCCGTTCCCACCGATTGGGACGAGGCCCCGCCCGTCGTTCCAGGTGCGGCTTTCGGAACACTCGAGGTCCCGGGTGAGGACGTACGTCGCCGAAAGGTTCGCCTCGATCCGACGGAGATCCGAACAGGACGAAATATCGATGGCACCCGGAGCGGGGCTCGGTTCGGCCCGATCGGTCGTCGGTCGGGTCGGCGAGAAGGCCTCATCTGTGTGCGTTCGGGTGTCGTTTCCGTCCGGCAGAACCGGGCCATCGGCCAGTGGCGAGTACCACACCACGCCCAGGAGAGCCACGACGAAGACGAGAACTAATAGAAGGGAACGCTTGCGGCGACCCGATTGCCGGTCGGCCTGGGGTGTGTTATTTTGTGGCATTGGAAATTCCCCAATTGACGGTTGTCGCGGGTATTCTCCTTGCCCTTTATAACATCCCCAAAACCGTATTAATTGTTCTTTATATGTAGGGTTTTCAAGGTATTTCCCGAGGCGGAATACCCGTGATTCTCCACCGGCGAGTGGGATCAAGGAAACGATCCCGGGACGTCCCTTCTCCGCTCAAGCCCCGGAATCCCCCTACCCAGATAACCTAGTAACTCTCCGTGCTGTCACGACGGTCACGGTCCTCGCCACCGCTATAGGTTTCGGAGGCGGCGTTTTGCCCTACGGCTTCGGCGAACCCATGGCCCAAGATCCACCCGGCGATAATCACCCCATAGAAGGTGAGGAATACCCCAATGATGCCGCCCAATAGCGGAATAATGTTGAGAAAACCCGCGATGAGACCGACGACGATCTGCAGCGCAACGATATAGACCCAGGCCATGAGGTACGAACTGTCGGTGATGACGTCGGTAATGAGGCCGAAGTCGAAGCCAGCACCGAACCGCCGTTCCTGAGCGTAATTAGCGACTCCGGCGAGACCGATGATTGAAAAGACGATCGAGAGAATCCACGACAGGAACAACCCGCCGAAAAGACCGGCAAGTCCTGCACCGACCCCCGCTTCGGATCCTGTAAGGAAGGCAAGGATCGAACCGCCGACGAAGATGAAAAACACGATAATCGTCGGGATTTGATAAATTAATCCAATGACGGCTGCGACGAACCCTTCTTTGAAAATACTGCCCCAGTCGTCAAACGTCGGTGGATCAGTGGCACCCTCCATCCCGGCCCGGAGCGTCTTGACGAAATATCCACTGACGATAAACATCGGAATGATTAAAAATGAAAAGAGCATCGCTACCCCACCGATCAGCACCGTCATTACCCAGTCGTCCGATTCCATCGGATACGTTGCCATTTGCTCGATGTCGATGTCCATCGTTCCGATACGATGTTGACAGAGAGAGATAATAATAGTTCATAAATTTTTATACGGTTATATGATTTGGAAGAATATATTTAACCGCAATCGCTGGAACGGACACTGTCGTGATCGGAATTCTCCATTCGAAAAATCCGCAGAGTCGAACACGTAAGATATCCAAAACTAATAACCGTATCGCGGAAACTGTGACCAGATAGATATCTGGTTGTGGCGTGATCGTCCGCGTTCGCTGCGATCCACCGTCGAGGGGTCGCCCTCGAATCCTGCTCAGTGCTGGTGTCCCGTTGCCTCGGCAAAGGTCATGCCGAAGCGTTCCTCGAACTGCGCCATCGTCTCTTCCTCCACGCTCTTTATCTCCTCGTCGGGTTCACCCTCACCGTGCGCGACCAGGTGGTGAATTCGTGAAGCAAACGAAAGGAGCGCCACGTCGGCGACGATTTCCGCATCGCTCTGGCCGCCCTCGTCGACCATCGCCAGGAGTTCCGTGGGGAGTTCCAATTCGTTGGTCTCGCAGTCATCGGAATCGATACGTACGGTCGTGGTTTCGACGTCCGTCATATCAAACTGCTTCGCGCCCTGGCTTAAAGCGTCTGTGGAGTCAGGATCCGACAGGTTCACAGGCGGTACGAGGCGGATGCCACGGGGCTTGACCCCGTGGAGGAAGCCGACACTCGATGAAACTCACCACGCCCGATAGCAAGGCCAACTCCCCACCTTGAACCTAAATTTTATTCGGAAACAGCCGTAAATGTGAACTCCGATGGACGACGACGCGCCACGACGCACCGTACCCATCAAACTCGACGGACCCGAAGAGCGTCGTGGCGACCTCCATCAAACCAAAACCCAGTTCCTGCACTGCGCCAACCGCACCAGCGAGTGGGCGTGGCGCTACGACGACTACTGCATCACCAGCAAGAGTAA
>JBKEGM010000212.1:0-5192 GCA_046710005.1 Natrialbaceae archaeon | reverse complement strand
CCGACTGCCGACAGATTCCGGATCTCCGCGGCGTCACGGCGGGTGAACACGGCCTTCGCAGTGATGGCCGGATTGCCGTCGGTTCGGTTTTCGTCGGCGGCCCAGACGTAGACGCGCCCGTCGTCTTCGGGGCTGAGATCACCGACGATGCCGGCCTGAACGCTGGCGCCGAGCGTGACGAAGGTGATGACCGCGGCGACGCCGACGACCACGCCCAGGGCGGTCAGGACCGACCGCAGGCTGTGGCCCTGAATTGCCCGCCAGGTCATCCGGAGACTTTCCCTGACCTTCACGCTCCTCCCTCCACGCGTTCGATCGGTTCTGGGCTGGACTTCGTCTCGTCGATGGCCTCGATGCGCTCGATCGTGCCGTCCAATAGGTGGACGATTCGCTCCGCCCGCTCGGCGACGTGGCGCTCGTGGGAGACGACGAGGATCGTGTTTCCGTCGTCGTGGAGGGCATCGAAGAGGTCGAGGATTTGGGCCCCAGTATCCGTGTCGAGGTTCCCGGTCGGTTCGTCGGCGAGCAGGATCGCGGGCTCGTTCACGAGTGCGCGGGCGATGGCGACGCGCTGACGCTGGCCGCCGGAGAGTTCACTTGGCTGGTGATCGGTTCGGTCGGCGAGGCCGACGCGTTCGAGGAGGTCACGGGCGCGGTCCAGCCGCTCCGATCTGGGAACCTTCTTGAAAACGAGTGGGAGGGCGACGTTTTCCAGGGCAGTGAGGCGGGGCATGAGGTTGAACGTTTGGAACACGAAGCCGATTGACGTGCCTCGGATCCGGTTTCGTTCCCGATCCTTGATTCCCGTCACGGCTCGGCCGTCGATCTCGATCTGGCCGCCGGTCGGGGTGTCGAGACAGCCAACGAGGTTCAGCAACGTGCTCTTGCCCGACCCGCTTGGGCCCATGACGGCCGTATAGCTGGCCTGGGGAAGTTCGAGCGAGACGCCGTCCAGTGCCCGGATGGGCTGGCCGACCCGGTAGGTCCGGCAAACGTTAGCCAGGGTGAGGGCGGGTGACTGGGCGGTCGGCATGTACGATGACTGCGAGAGCGTGGCCAAAAGGGTGTCGAGAGTGGTTCAGGTCCTGGACCGGATTGGTTTGCCCGCCTACTCGTACCGGAGGGCGTCGATCGGATCGGTCTTCGCGGCGTTCCAGGCGGGGTACAGTCCGGCGACCACGCCGACAGCAATGCCGACCAGGACGGCGACCCCCGCCCAGAAGGAGGGGAAGACGTACGTGTCGATCCCGATTACCTCCGTCGCGGCGAAGCCCACGACTGCACCGAGGATCGTCCCGAGAATCGCCCCGATAAGGCCCAGAATCACCGCTTCGGTGAGGAACAGCTGGAGGACGTCGCGATTCTGGGCCCCGACGGCCTTCATGATCCCGATTTCTCGGGTGCGCTCGGTGACGGAGACGAGCATGATGTTCGCGATGCCGATGGCGCCGACCACCAGCGAAATCAGGGCGATCCCGGTTACGAACCCGGTGAGGAGGTCGAGCAACTCTTTAATCTGGCTCAGCAGGTCCTCTGCGGTTTGCAGTTCGAACACGTAGTTCTCGGGGAGCGAGGTTTTGGCGTCGGATTCGTCGTTCAGGTACGCCAGGGTGTCCTCCTTGGCGGCGTCGACCGAGGTGGGCTCGCCAGCGTCCACGATCAGGAAGAGGAATCGCGACGCGTCGAAGACTTCCGGGGAGGTGTAAATGCGCGGCGTCGTCGAGAAACTCTCGGCCGGACTCAGGCTTTCGTCGGATTCGAGGATTCCGACGACCGTCAGGTTCGTCGGTCCGCCGGCGGTGTTGACAGTGATCGTCTCGCCAACGGTGACGTTCGTTTCGAACATTGCGGCGGCGCCCGGCGTCAGGACAGCTTCCTCGGCACCGACCTCGAAGGGCCCTCCTTCCTCGAACTCCTCGTCGGTGACATAGTCAGGCGCAGTCACCCGGAGCGCATCTTGCCGGGTCACGGTTTGCCCACGGAACTGTATGCTCTCCGAAAGCCAGATCGTATACGGGATCGCGCTCTCCACGCTCGCAAGGTCGTCGACGGTTCCGACGTCCCCGGTCGTGAACACGGGTTCGGCCCCAAAACCGGGGCCCCCTTGGTCAGTATCCTCCGGTCCCGTCCAGACGTAGACGTTGCTGGCTTCCTCGCTGCCGACCTCGACGAGAATGTCCTCCTGGAGGCTGGCGCCGAGGGTGACGAACGTGATGACGGCCGCAACGCCGATCACGACCCCGAGAACAGTCAGGATCGACCGCAGAGGATGGCCTCGGATCGTCCGCCAACTCATCCGCAGGCTCTGGAGCGGTTTCATTCCTTGGGAGCCTCCGCTAGGCCCTCGATTTGCTCGATCGTGCCGTCCAATAGATGGACGATTCGCTCCGCCCGTTCGGCGACGTGGCGCTCGTGGGAAACGACGAGGATCGTGTTCCCGTCGTCGTGGAGGTCGTCGAAGAGGTCCAGGATTTGGGCCCCAGTATCGGTGTCAAGGTTCCCGGTCGGTTCGTCGGCGAGCAGGATCGCGGGCTCGTTCACGAGTGCGCGGGCGGTGGCGACGCGCTGGCGCTGGCCGCCAGAGAGTTCGTTCGGACGGTGGTCGAGGCGCTCCCCGAGTCCGACCTGTTCGAGCAGTTCGCGGGCGCGTTGCCGACGGTCCGAGGCCGTCAACCCCCGGAACACCAGCGGGAGGGCGACGTTTTCCAGCGCCGTCAGGCGGGGCATCAGGTTGAACGTCTGGAACACGAACCCGACCGACTGTCCGCGAACGGTCGTCCGACGGCGGTTGCTCGCTTCAGTCACGTCCTCGCCGTCGATCTCGACCACCCCGTCAGTTGGCGAGTCCAGACACCCCACGAGGTTCATCAGCGTACTCTTTCCCGACCCGCTCGGCCCCATGACTGCCGTGTATGATCCCTTCGGAATCTCGAGTGTCACTCCGGCAAGCGCGTCGAGGGGTTCGCCGACGTGGTAGGTTTTGCGGACCTCGTCGAGGTAAACGGCCGGCGCCTGGGGAGTGGCCGTCCCGTCGTCCGTTATCGAATTCATTGACACTATTTCAGATCGAGTGCGGAAATATGTTCTGTGCTAACGGTTTGGGTGGCACCCGGGGACCCCGACATTCAAACCTCCGCCGCGCGGAATACCGTCCATGAAATCCTCAGAGGGAACCGAGGAACAGAAACGCCGGGCGGGCGAAGCGGCAGCGAATGCGGTCGAGGACGGGATGGTGGTCGGGCTCGGCACCGGGAGCACGGCGGCTCACGCGATAGCGGCCATCGGTCGACGGGCGGACGCAGGCCTGGACGTTCGGGGCGTCCCGACGTCCTATCAGTCCCGGGCACTGGCAATTGATTCCGGCATCCCCCTCACCTCGATGGACGAGGTCGACGGGGTCGATCTCGCGATTGACGGCGCGGATCAAGTCGCTTTCTGGGACCTGATCAAAGGTGGTGGCGCGGCACACGCCCGCGAGGAGATCGTCGATGCGAGTGCCGAGCGCTTGCTGATCGTCGTGGATCCATCGAAGCAGGCCGAGACGCTGTCGCTCCCGGTGCCGGTCGAGGTCTTACCGGCTGCACGGGCGGTCGTCTCGGGGGGAATCAGTGATTTGGGCGGGGAGCCCGCGCTCCGCGCTGCCGAACGGAAGGACGGGCCCGTCGTCACGGACAACGGGAACGTGGTTTTGGACGGCGATTTCGGCCGAATCGAGGATCCTGCAGGCCTCGCCACCTCGCTTGCCTCCCTTCCCGGAGTCGTCGCCCACGGCCTGTTCGTCGACATGGTCGATGCCGTCTACGTGGGAACCCAAGATGGTGTCGAGGTGACGCGAAGCGAGTGAATCCCCGAGCCAGTTTTGTCATGTGGGTCGGTGTCGTTGCGTCGCTGGTCGGGGAGTTGGCGAAAGAACCGAAACTGTCTCGGAGTACCGTTACAGATCGCGCGGCTGGACCGTCTTTCGGTCGTTCGCTTCCGCACGGCGGGCGGCGTCCTCGAGGAGTTCGTCGACTTCCTCGTCGAGGGCGTCGTAGAAGTCCGATGCAACGTTCTTGTCGTCCAGCGCTTCCTTGACAGCAGCTTTGACGATGAGGTCTGCCATACGCGGCGAAGTTGCGCCAGCCGCCTTATAAGAGTTCCTGTATCGTCGCGGTAGAGGGGCTGAAACTCCCGTTACTGAGTCACTGGATCGGGTATGCCAACATTATATTGGGGGTAGTTATCAACTCCTCTTCGGTCGTGATTTGAATTCTGGAGGTCTTTGTCGTGGCCTGCAATCGTTACCCAGGTGTTCTGGGTGGTCTCGGGACCCTCACGATGCGTTTGCATTTTCGATGCGATCACGAATCGACGTCGAAGCTCCGACTGTTCGAAAAGACTCGAGGCTCCATACGATTCGTCCGTATCCCCCTGTGCCAGTTAGATCCGAAAGCGATTGGCAATGAAAATTCGTGATACGCCAACCTGAGTGAGCGATTTACAATCAATAATGGTGGAATGAGTCCGGTTGGTTGCCCGATCGCAAATTTTGAAGTGATTTTGGACAGGTTATATAAGCCCTCAGTACGAAGGGTTTGTTGTCGGACGGATACCCGTCCAAGAACGCACCATGCCACAATGTGATCACTGCAGCGCGCACGTTTCCGACCAGTTCGCCCGTGTATTCAAGGACGAAGGAGGGCGCGTTCTCGCGTGCCCGAGTTGTTCGGCTAATGCTGGTATCGCCGAAGTTGCACTCGAACGAGCGCGGAGCACGTGACTGTCGGACGTCCAGCCCGTACGACCGTCTAGCCTGCTTTTTAGCCGTTTCGGGGGCCTGGAGCCTGAAAATCGCCCACCAGGGGCGTCATCTGTTCCGGGCCTCCTCAAACGCAGAGTTTCGCGAGCGACGACCGGGCCGCCTATTGTTCTCGGCCTCGATGCGCAACCGTGAGCGATCACTACGTCTACGTTCTGGAGTGTTCGGACGGGACGTTCTATACCGGCTATACGACGGACGTCGATCGGCGCGTCCGGGAACACGAGGCCGGCGAGGGGGCGAAATATACCAGTGGTCGCACGCCATTGTCGCTCGTTCACGTCGAGGAATTCGATTCGTGCTCGGCCGCAATGTCCCGCGAACACGAGGTCAAGTCTCTGTCGCGGGCGGAGAAGGAGCGACTCGTGGGGTCGTCGATATCGGACACGTGTTA
>JBKEGM010000211.1:0-5209 GCA_046710005.1 Natrialbaceae archaeon | reverse complement strand
GCAGGTAGCCGATTCGTCTGGCAACCTGCTCTCGCGAGAGCGTGGTGATGTTCGTCCCGTCCAGGGTGATCTGGCCCCCGTCGAGATCATGCATCGCGTCGATTGCCCGAAGTAACGTCGTCTTCCCGGAACCATTGGGGCCGAGCAATCCCAGAAGCTCGCCGTCGTTCACCGTGATCGAGACTCCATCTAAGACGGTCGCCTCGCCGTAGGCGAACGATGCATCGTGGACGTCGAGGGTCATGGGCCCGAGGCCTCCGTTCCGTTCGAGGTGATCGATTCTTCCGTCCCGTTCAGTGTCGGGGTCATCATTTCCAGTACTCCTTCCCGCGAATGACGAGGTAGATGAAAAACGGTGCACCCACGAATGAGCTGACGATCCCGACCGGGAGGACCGTTGGCGCCAGTGCCGTCCGCGCGGCCGTGTCGGATACCAGCAACAGCAACGCGCCCATCATTGCCGTGATCGGCAGGAGGTGTGCCTTGTTGTTCCCGACCAACTTTCGGACGATGTGGGGGACGACCAGGCCGACGAAGCCGACGATGCCGACGAACGAAACGCCGAGCGCGGTGATGAAGGACGCGACCAGCATTCCCCGGTTCCGGACGGCCTCGACATCGACACCGACCCCCTTCGCGGTCTCGTCGCCCGCGTCCAGGGCATTGTACTTCCAGCTGTGCCGAAGGAAGTAGACGACGCTGGGGGCGAGAACGACGGTGAGGATGGCGAGGTTCTGCCACGTCGCCCGACCGACGTCGCCAAAGGACCAGAAGACGATCGACGCGAGTTCGTTCTGGGAGGCGAAATACTGCATTGCGGTCGTCCCGGCGGTGAACAGCGACCCCAGAGCGATGCCGGTCAAGATCATCGTCTCCGGCGAAGCGCCGCGATACTTCGCGAGCGCCAGGATGACTCCGGCCGAGGACAGCGAGGCGATGAAGGCCGCGATCGTGACCAGATAGGGGTTCGCGAACGTGATCCCCAGGCCCCCACCGACAGTGACTTGACCGGCGTCGAGTGCGATGATCGAGAGCGCCGCGCCGAACATCGCCGCGTGGGAGATCCCCAGCGTGTATGGCGATCCGAGCGGGTTGTTGAGGACGCTCTGCATGACGGCACCGGCGAGCGCGAGGCCCGCGCCGATCAGGATTGCCGCGAGGACACGGGGGACCCTGATCTGCCAGACGATCGTCGACGCAGTGGCCTCCGACCCCGGGCCCTGTAAGAGGATCCCGACGACACGATCGATCGGGATGTCCGTGGGACCCATGGCGATCGAAACCAGCGCGACGCCGACCAGCAGGACGCCCGAGACCACCAGCACGTTCCGGCGGGTGACCGCGTAGGAACGATAGTCCCGGGCGAGTTCGGTGCCGTCGGATGTGGTCATGGGTGGTGTCGCTCCTGATCAGAGTTCGATGTGCCCGAAGCCGCCGAAGCTGTCGGCCAGTTCGTCGTACACCTCGACGTCAGTTTCGAAAAGGGTCTCGTAGATATCCCCGGTCCGGGAAACCGGGTCCACGTCGGAGAACGCCTCGGGATAGAGGACGCTGCCGACGTAGTAGGCGTCCGCGAGGACGTTTCCATAGAGATTCCCGTAGAACCGCGTCGGGAGGAGCGTATAGAGGTTCCCCTCTTCGACCGCCCTGAGGCTCGAATACTGGCCGGCGGAGAACGCGTCCGTCACGCGATCGCGGTTGGACCCCGAGACGAAGACCGCCGACGGATCCCAGGTGAGCAGTTTCTCCTCGTTGACCGTCGCGTGCCCGGAAATCGAGTCTGCCACGTTGGCGGCGTTGACGAACGAGAACGGCGCGAAAGGATACTGGGTAGAGGTCGCACCCGCTCCTCCGGAATCACTCCGACCAGCAAAGTATACGTCTCGTCGTTCCCCGTCAGGGACCGCAGTTGCTCGCTCCTCCAGGGCGGTCCGTTCGGACTCGAAGAAGTCGATCACCGTTTCGGCTCGGTCTTCCTTCCCGACGATCCCTGCGAGAAACCGGAGGTCGTCGTACGCCTTCTGCAACCTGTGCAGGGGTCGGCTCTGGGCCTTCACGACGACCACCGGGCGGTCGATCTTCCTCTGGAGGTCATCGGCACTCCCGGCAGTGAAGTAGGTCGCCACCACCACGTCCGGGTCCGCGTCAACGATCAGTTCCGGATCGCCGCCCTTGTGGGGGCCGACGACCGGGAGATCCCGGAGGTGGGGGTTCGCGACGTTGTAGGGAATGTCTGTTCCCCAGGAGTGCTCGCTCTCCTCGACGCCGACGACCATGTCGGTCGCGTCGAGGTACGCGACGAGGTTGAGTGCCCCCGGACCGACGGCGACCACTTCCTCGATTCGGTCCGAAAGCTCGACTGTTCGCCCGTTCGCATCCGTCACGGTTCCCTCACCGATGTCCCGGGTCGTCCCCGTGGACGAACTGCTCTCATTTGGTTTCGTAGTCGAAGACGTGGATCCGTCCGATTCCGTCGGCGTGGCGTCGGACCCGTCCGAGAGCGTCCCGCCCAGGCACCCTGCAGTCCCCAGCAACCCGATACTGCCGACCACCTGGAGCAATCGGCGACGGGTCGATTCTCGGTTTATATTCGCCAGTTCGTCGTCCTGAGACGTCATCTAGACTGACCTACGCAGTCGGTGATAGAATAGGTTTTGGTTACGTTGCTGCGTAAAAGTAACTTATAGTAGTTAAAGTGGTCGGTTCTAACCGGTGTCGCACTGTCGGGGCTGCCGAGGGACCGGGGAGTTGGGCACACCGATTCCCGACGGATTCGGTCCCCGACGTTCGACACAACACCTTTCACCTCGCGGAGCACCGTCTCGGATATGACCGACCGTGCTGCGGCCGTCTCCCGCGAAACTGCCGAAACCGAGATCCAGGTGACGCTCGACCTCGACGGCGAAGGCGACGCGACCGTCGATACCGGCGTCGCCTTCTATGACCACAT
Source organism: Natrialbaceae archaeon (assembly GCA_046710005.1). Classification (GTDB taxonomy): domain Archaea; phylum Halobacteriota; class Halobacteria; order Halobacteriales; family Natrialbaceae; genus DATFIX01. Next base: position 2,259 of record JBKEGM010000211.1, on the reverse strand, counting down.
GCTCGAGTCGTTCGCGACCCACGGCCTGTTCGACCTGACCGTCCGGTGTGACGGCGACCTCGTGATCGACGAGCATCACACTGTCGAGGACGTCGCGATCGTTCTCGGCGACGCGTTCGACGAGGCGCTGGGCGATCGCCGGGGGATCCGGCGGTTCGCCGACCGGAGCATTCCGATGGACGAGGCCCTGGCGACCGTCGTCGTCGACGTGAGCGGCCGCCCGTACTTCGACTTCGACGGCGAGTTCTCCCAGGCGTCGGTCGGCGAGTTCTCGAGCGTCCTGGGGCCGCACGTCTTCCGGTCGCTCGCGACCAACGCCGGGCTGACGCTGCACGCCGAGGTCAGGGGGGAGAACGCCCACCACGAGCTCGAGGCGCTGTTCAAGGCAACGGCGCGGGCACTCGACGACGCGACGCGGATCGACCAGCGCCGGAGTGAGGCGCCGAGCACGAAGGGCGAACTCTGAGGGTCGCCGGCGACGGGGGTTCTCGTCGATGGACGCTCCCTTCAACGGCGACGGAAACTCAGACACATGGGACTCGTCGCCGAATACGAGATTTACTGCGAGGGACTGCCCCTGGTCGCGGTCGCTGACGACGTTCCCGACGCGACATTCGAGATATCGATCCAGTTCAACCATGGCGACCGCCCGCCGTTCATCGTCCACGCGACGGGCGGATCACCGGACTCGATCGCGGAGGCTTTCGAATCGGCCACGTTCGTCGGGGACTAGGTTTCATCGGGCGGGCCGGGGAGACGCGTCGCTACCAGATCCTGCCCGACGTGGGATTTGCGGACCAACTCGGGGACCACCTCGACGACCTCTCGGAACTGCGAGCGCTCGCGACCGAGGACGCTGTCATCGAGCGAATCGTCGCAACCCCGACCGGTTGGATCCAGACCGGGTGGTTCGCCGATCGGGCAGCGTTCGACGAGTTCCGGCGTTTCTGGGTGCGCAAAGACGGGTTCGAACTCCGTCGGCTCACCCGCGACGGCGAACCCGAAGCGCCCGGGGACGGCCTGACTGACCGCCAGCGCGAGGCCCTCCGGACGGCCTACGAGATGGGCCACTTCGAAATCCCCCGGAAGGCGTCGCTGGCCGACGTCCCGGGTGAACTCGGGATCACGCCGTCGGCGCTCTCCGAGCGACTCCGTCGGGCCGAGACCCACCTCATCGAAACGACCGTCGCCTCGACGTGGCCGCCGTTGCCCGAGTGATTCTCGACGATGGTTCCCACCACCCGTCGACAGTACTTATAAACGGCCGCACAACTGGGAGACAGCCATAGCCCCACCCGTCTCGAACTACTTGACCCAGTCATGCAACAGGTGACTTCCGCAGACGGAACGCGCATCGCCTACGAACGCCGCGGCGAGGGTCCGCCACTGGTTCTCCTCCACGGCGGCGACACGCATCGCTTCTGGGATCCGATCGTCCCCCGGTTCGTCGACGAGTACGCCGTCGTCACGCCGGACCGGCGCGGACGCGGCGAAAGCGGTGACCGGGAGGCGTACGCCATCGACCGCGAAGTCGAGGACGCCCGCGCCGTCGTCGACGCCGTCGACGGTGACCCGATCCTGTTCGGCCATTCATTCGGCGGCCTCCAGGCGATCGAAACCGCCCGGGAAGTCCCCGTCGAAGCAGTCGTCGCGTACGAACCGGCCTCCCTCGTCGGCGAGTACCGGGAGAAGGCGAACCTCTCGGAGCGAATGCAGGCCCACCTCGACGAGGGCGAGCCTCGCGAGGCGATGAAGCTTCACCTCCGCGAAGTCCTCCACGGCGGCGAGATCGGCGACGGCGCGTTTGAGGCCTGGCTCGACGCGTGGCCGGTCTGGCCCGACTGCGTGGACCACGTCGAGAACACCATCCGGATGGACCGCGCACTGGAACGCCATCGCCTGCCCGACGCGCTCGACGTCGACGCGCCGACGCTCCTGCTGACGGGGTCGGAGGGGTCGTCACCCCTCCGTGACAGCGTCCGCGCCGTTCACGACGCCCTCCCGAACAGTCGCCTGGTCGAGTTCGACGGCGTCGGGCACAGCGGCCCGACGGAAGCTCCTGACCGGGTGATCGAGGCAGTTCGATCGTTCCTCGACGGCGCGGAAACGCTGGGGCGTCCGGCCTGATGGCCCGCTCGATCGGCGTTCGGCCCGTCGTCGGTGATCGTGCCCGACTGGGTGAGTGCAGATCGGCCCGACATCCACACGCCTAACTTTCCGGACCGTCTGGTCCCGGGTAATGTTCGACGAGATCATGGA
>JBKEGM010000210.1:0-5214 GCA_046710005.1 Natrialbaceae archaeon | reverse complement strand
AGCACGGGTGCGAACCGCGTCGATATCAACCTTGCCGGCCACCCAGACGCTCAGTGCTGCCAGAGCGATCCCGCCGAGGACGTCGATCGCCCAGTGGATGCCGAGATACATCGTCGAAACGGTGACAGAGGCGGCGAGCCAGGCCGCAATTGGGAACCATCGTGCATAGACATCTCGGAAACGAACGGCCAAGAGCGCTACCGTTACCGACAGCGACGTATGTAGCGAGGGGAGGACGTTTGTATTGGCGTTGACCTTGCGAACGAGCAACTGTGACTGGGGCCAGTTCGTATACAGCAACGGATCGACCAGGTCGGGGATGACGTTCCTGGGACCATACGCGACGAATAGCACGTAAAAGACGACGCCGACGCCGTAGTTGACGATGTAGGCGATCGTCGTCTCGTGAAGGGGACGAACGTCGTCATGGAGGAGATAAATCAGCAGCGGGAAGGTCAGGAGGAACGTGTATCCGTAGACGTAGATCAGGGAGAAGTAAGCGTTCAATGGCGGCGAGGCGACGGACTGGACGAGGCCAACAAACCCGCCTTCGATCGAGTGAATGAGTTCGGTGACGTTGTAGCCGATGATCCACGAAACCTCGACCCCGATGTCCCGAACGACGCTGTTGACGACCAGGACGATAGCGAGCGCTCCGACGGTTGGCCAGACTATTCGGAGGTTTGATACGATCTGATCGAGGGATCCCCTGAGGCGACTTGGCTCCACGACAACAAAAAGGGCGACGAGGAACCCGGCGAGCACGACGACGACCAACCGTATCAGGATATCAACCAGCACGGAGATCATGTGGACACTCCTGCAACTGCCTCATCACGCTTATTCCTTGAGAAGGTTACCGTTCTCGTATCGGTATCCGATATCGCGGAACAGGTCCCGCGCCCGTTCAACGTCGAGATCGCCCGCTGTCCCGAGGAAAGGATGAACGGGATTCGGCCCGTTCCCGTCCCACTCGAGATCCACGGGAACCCACTCCGTTCCCTGCAGTGGACTCTCACCGAGTCTGGCATACCTGCCGAACACCGTCGAGGCCAGCGTCCGTTGGTCGACGAGGTGTGCGAGGGCACTTCTGAACCGGAAGTTCGTGAGCGGTGCGGTTTGGGCGTTATAGCCGAGCAAATAAAACGCGTCAGACCGATCGGCGATCAGATCGAGCGCCGACGAGCGGGCTATCTGGGGGACAGTATCGGCACCGACGGACCTTCCAGTCACGTCCGCATTGTCACTGGCGACCATTTTGACGGCGGTGCTCTCAGTCCCGACCATGTTGACGGTCATCCGATCGAAAGCAGGGCCTCCCTGAACGGCTTCGGGGAGTTCGGAGACATCACCGTCGGTGAGGAAATGATCCTGAAACGCCTCGAAAACGACTTCCTCGTTGGGCGTGCTGCCCGCGAACGCGAGCGGGCCGCTCCCTGTGGGGGGAATGTTGTCGACGACCAGGGCCTCTGTGGCTGCCCAGACGTCAACTCCCGTCACTGACGCCCGATCGGTTCGCTCGCGCCAGACGTGGCGGGGGAGAATCGGAACGGTCAACGCTCGACTCGCGACCCCCTGGCTGGCGTTGGCGAACTGAAAATCCAGGGTCCGATCGTCGATGGCGGAAATCTCGGAGACGAGGCTGACCCGACCCTGGAATCGTGGCGCTGGAATGGGGCCGGACTCGTCGTCTTCGCTTTCGGCTTGCTCGTTCGAATCGAGGGTAGTGTCGGCAAGGAACTTGTAGGTAAACGCGACGTCTTCGGCTGTGAGTGCCTCCCCGTCGTGCCATTGAAGACCGTCTCGAAGGTGTAACCGGAGGGAGGAACCGTTCTCTCTAGGCGAGAACGACCAGGATTCGGCGAGCCACGGGTGGACGTTCCCCTCGTCACCTCGGTATCCGAGGCCATCGTAAAGCAACGACGTCAGAACCGACTCAGTCCGGAATTCGACGGCCAGCGGATTCAGGTTTTGTGTGGGACGGGCGTCCGTCGACACCACTCGAAGGGTATCGAACTCGGCGGACCCGTCGTCACCGTTTGATTCGTTTTCGACCCGTCCGAGCGACAGATATCCCATCGGCGAGTTCAGATCCAAACGCTGCCAGGTCTCGAACCGATCGGTCCTGGCGGCTCTGAGATCGTCAGGGAACCCGAGGACGGTGAACGGCTGGGTGTCAGCGACCCGGCGCTGGAGGTCGGCGACCGGTTCTCGCCGACGCTCTCCACTCCTCAAGCGCTGACTCTTCAGGAGTTTGTCTACCTCGATGTTCGTGTATCCGAACGGGTTTCCCCACCCCCGCGTCGCGACGAACCGGGAATGCAACAGCGGGTAGAGCGCATCCGGGGTGTGATAGCCAATTGGCATGCGAGTCACAAAGAGGTCGAATTCGTCGGTTAGGAGGACGTCTCGGAGGAGGGCCTGGTGGGACATCGGCAGTACGGTGGTATCGATTCCGGCCTCGCGAAACCACTTCCCGATTTGACGGGCAAGCGGGAGGGCGTACGGATCGGCGTCCGCAGGAACGGTTTTGATCTGGAGCGAAAGCTGGTCCTGGGACTGCCACCCTGTTAGTGCTCGGAAACGTCGGAGACAACCACTTGTAAGCGCGGTGGCGCCGGCGGCGAGCGCGCCCAGTGCGGTCCGGCGTCGAATCCCAGTGGCCTCCGGCGACCGCGTCATGGCCTTTTATTTCGACACCCTGCCTAATATGACTTCGGAGTCATCGGCGAAACTAGTCGCCGCCCCCCGGCGAAACCCCTGGTATCACGAGACGCGGCCCTTTTATTTGCCAACGCGTTACGACACGCCAATGACGAATTCGAGGCGCTTCTGTCCCCGATGTGGCGACCCCATCGAGCCACGGGGAGCGGACGACGCCCTCGACCCGCTGGACGAGTCGGGGGTCGACCTCTGTAGTGACTGCTATTTCGAGCAATTCGACCTGGTCGACGCCCCTGACCGGATCGAGGTGCGGGTCTGTTCGCATTGTGGGGCCATTTACCGGGGCAACCGGTGGGTGGACGTGGGTGCGCAAGACTACACGGACGTGGCAATCGATGAGGTTTCGGCGGCGCTTGCGGTCCACGTCGACGCCGAGGACGTGACCTGGGAGGTCGCCCCCGAACAGGTCGACGAAAACACGATTCGCATGCACGCCCATTTCTCCGGCGTCGTCCGTGGGACCGTCCACGAGGAGAGCGTGGTCGTCCCGGTGAAGATTTCCCGCCAGACATGCACGCGTTGTGGGCGGATCGCCGGTGACTACTACGCGTCGATCGTCCAGGTCAGGGCGCTCGATCGCGCCACGACCGCCGAAGAACGCGAGCGCGCCGAGGAAATAGCCAATGGAGTTGTCGCCGAGATGGAGGCGACCGGCGACCGCCAGGCCTTCGTCACCGAGGTCGGCGAGGCCGACGACGGACTGGATATCAAGCTTTCGACGAACAGTATCGGGAACCAGGTCGCCAACCGGATCGTCCGGGAGTTCGGCGGGTCGGTCTCGGACTCGGAGACGCTCGTCACCGAGGACGAGGACGGCAACGAGGTCTACCGGGTTACCTACGCGGTTCACCTCCCGCCCTACCGGCCGGGCGATGTGATCTCGCTCGACGACGATGACAACGGCCCGGTCCTCGTGGCAAGCGTCCGTGGTAACCTGAAAGGCCGGCGGGTAACCACGGGCGAGGACTTCGAGGCGAGTTACGAGGACGGCGATGCGCCGGCAGGCCGCGTTCTCGGCCGGAGGGAGGACGGCGAGGAATCGACGCTCGTGACCGTCGAGGACGACAACGCTGTCCAGGTGCTCGATCCCGAGACCTACGAGGCCAAAACCGTCGCCTGTCCCGACTACCTGGATCCGGACGCCGAGACGGTCACCGTCCTGAAACACCGCGAGGGCCTGCACGTATTGCCCGAGGACGCGACCGATGAGTGATTCCGACGAGGATCCGTCGGGTGAGCCGAGCGACGGTCCATTCGCGCTCCTGGTCCGCAAGGAGGCTGTCGACCCGGCCCTGGCCGCCCTGCGGGAAGCCGGTACGTATGACGACGAGCGCCGGTTGGCCGAATACGACGACGACCGGATCGCGATCCCGGTGACTGAACCGCCGCGGGAGGGAGCGCTCCCAGGCGACCTCTCCAGGGAAACCGTCCGTCAGCACGACCCCGACTACCGAACCCGGGGCCTCGAGGACCTACTCCGAGAACGTGGCTGGGACGACGAAACGATTGCTCGTGTGCCGAACTCATGGGCAGTGCTCGGGACCGTCGTCCTCCTCTCGGTTGGAACCGCCGACGGGAACGAAGGCGAGTCGGAGGGCGATGGGACCTTCACCGAAAAACAGGAGACGGCGATCGGCCAGGCCCTGCTGGATCTTCACGGCGGCGCAGACACGGTCCTCGCCCGGGGAGGCATTTCCGGCGAGACCCGTGAGCCGTCCGTCCGGGTGATCGCCGGCGAGGGCGACACCGAGACCGTCCACACCGAACATGGGATCGACTACGGCATGGACCTCGACCGGGTCATGTTCTCGCCGGGCAATAAGGCCGAGCGACAACGAATGGGCGAGGTCGTCGAGTCGAGCGAGCGCGTTTTCGACATGTTCGCCGGAATCGGCTACTTCACCCTCCCGATGGCTGCTGCTGGCGCGCAGGTTACGGCCACCGAGATCAACCCCGAGTCGTTCCGCTATCTCCTGAAAAATGCCGTCAACAACGGCGTTCAAAACCGGATCCAGGCCTACCGGGCTGACTGCCGAGACGTCGAACCGACGGCCGACCGGGTCGTCATGGGCTACTACGACGCCCACGAGTACCTTGACGCCGCCCTCGACGCGCTCGAACCGGGCGGCGTCGTCCACCTCCACGAGGCCGTCCCCGACGACCTGCTCTGGGACCGGCCGATTGGTCACCTCGAAACCGCAGCCAGCGATGCGGGGCGCGGGGTCGAGGTCCTCGACCGCCGGCGGGTCAAGACGCACAGCGAGGGCGTCTACCACGTCGTGGTGGACGCCCGCATGGACTAAGACCGGCGTCGTGACGAACCCCCGCCGATTTTTCGACGTTTAGCGGGCTGTAAGAGAAGCCCCCACCCTCAAGGAGCGAACCGAAGGTGAGCGAGTAGGGTGGGGATGAATCGCTCGACACTTGTTCAAACACGTTCAATCGTCACATTAAAGAAATAATCGGCCGAATGTGAATGTAAGCGTGATG
>JBKEGM010000209.1:0-5230 GCA_046710005.1 Natrialbaceae archaeon | reverse complement strand
GCCATCGGCGCCGGCGGGATCGACGTCTCCGTCGCGATGGGGGGCGCGCCCTATTACATCGAGATGCCGGAAATCGTCAACGTCCGTCTCGAGGGTGAACTCCCGGCCTGGGCGACCGCGAAGGACGTCATCCTCGAGTTGCTGCGACGGCTCACCGTAAAGGGCGGCGTCGGCAAAATCTTCGAGTACACCGGTCCCGGTGTCGAGACGCTCACCGTCCCCGAGCGAACGACGATCACCAACATGGGGACGGAACTCGGGGCGACGACGAGCATCTTCCCGACCGACGAGAAGACGAAGGACTACCTGGAACGGCTCGATCGGGCCGACGAGCACGTCGAACTGCAGCCCGACGAGGACGCCGAGTACCACGACGAGATCGTGGTCGACCTCTCGGACCTCGAACCGCTGGTTGCCGCGCCGTCGATGCCCGACAACGTCGTCCCGGTTCGGGAGGTCGCTGGCAAGTCAGTCGACCAGGTCATGATCGGCTCCTGTACCAACGGCGGCTACGAGGACATCCTCCCCGCCGCGAAGATGCTCGATGGCCGCGAGATCGACAAACGGACCGAGATGATCGTGGCCCCCGGGTCCAAGCAGGCCTCCGAGATGCTCGCCCGTGAGGGCTGGGCCGCGGAGATGATGGCGGCCGGCGTCAACTTTTCCGAGTCCACCTGCGGGGCCTGTATCGGCATCGGCCACGTCCCGGCCTCCGATTCCGTTAGCGTCCGGACGTTCAACCGCAACTTCGAGGGTCGGTCCGGGCTGGAGGAGGACAGCGTCTACCTCGCCTCGCCCGAGGTCGCCGCGGCGTCGGCACTGAAGGGCGAACTCGTCGATCCCCGGGACCTCGCTGCGGAACTCGACGACCTCGAAGCGCCGGGCTTCGAACTGCCCGAGGAGTACATCGGCACCAGCGGGGCCGACCTCATCGCCCCCGACGAATCCGTCGACGACGAACTCGTCAAGGGCCCGAACATCGGTGATGTCCCGCTGAAGGACCCGCTCGATACCGACATCGACGGCCCCGCATTGCTGAAGATGGGCGACAACATCACGACGGACCACATCATCCCGGCGACCCAGGACATCCTGATGTACCGGTCGAACATCGAGAAGCTCTCGGAGTTCACCCTGACTCGCGTCGACGAGACGTTTGCCGACCGAGCGGGCGAGGCTGACGGCGGGTGGCTCGTCGCCGGCGAGAACTACGGCCAGGGCTCCTCGCGGGAGCACGCCGCGATGTGCCCGATGTACCTCGGCGTTGAGGGCGTCCTCGCGCAGAGCTTCGCGCGCATTCACCGCGCCAACCTGTTCAACTTCGGCCTCGTTCCGCTGATTATCGACGAGGCGACCTACGAGAAGATCGACCAGGGCGACGACATTGCGGTGGTGGACGACGTCCGCGAGGGCGTCGCCTCAGGGCAGGAGGAGTTCACCATCCGCGTGAACGACGAGTGGGAGGCGACCGGGCGGCTAGAGGCCTCCGAGCGCGAGCGCGATCTGCTCACGGCTGGTGGCAAACTCGCCTGGACCAAACAGCAGGCCCAGGGCGGCTCAGGCGCAGCCTCGGCAGACGACTGAACCCGACAACAGCGGCCGTGGCGGGACAATCGAGTGCGAATTGACACCTGCCGGCCGTCAATAATGCTCGCTGCTCAGAGTCGAACGATTTTCCCGCCGGCCGCGACCGAGAGGCCGAAGAAGACGGCGGCGAGCAGCAGACCGAGCAGCCCCGCAGCCCACAGTCCACCGACGAACGCGAACACGTTCATCAGGAGGAGCACTCCCAGGGCGACCGCTTTCTGGTTGAGAGACATCATGGCGTTATCGCCCGATTCCAGTCGTGTGGTGCATAGAATTTGTGGTATCGTCGGCCTGCAACGGATTTCGGCGGGAGGGCACCCGATTCGAACCGGCCAGGGCAATGCCTGGCCTAATCGGCCCTTCGAGTGCCAGTAGTCTCGGCGGCCGTCGACTCGTCCTGGGCGGTGTCGAAGAACCGGTCCGGTTTCAGTCGCGACAGCCGCAACGCGTTGCCAGTCACGCCCAGACTCATCCCCATGTCGCCGATCACGACGGCCATGGCGACGGTGACGTACCCCGGCAGGGTGCCGACCGCGAGGAGGGCCTTCACGCCCAGACTCGACCAGATATTCTGCCGGATGACGCCGTTCGCCTTGTGTGACAGCGCGTAGAGGTACGGGAGCTTCGTGAGGTCGTCGGCCATCAGCGCGACGTCGGCGGTTTCGAGGGCCGTGTCGGTACCGGCCGCGCCCATGGCGATCCCGACCTCGGCGGTCGCCAGCGCGGGTGCGTCGTTGATGCCGTCGCCGACCATCGCCACCTCGCCGTACTCGGACTGGAGGGCCTCGACGGCGTCGACTTTGTCGTCGGGGAGGAGTTCGGCCCGATATTCGTCGACGCCGACCCGACTGGCGATGGCCCTGGCCGTCCCCTCGTTGTCCCCGGTCAGCATGACGACGGGGTCGACCCCGAGTTCGTGGAGTCTGTCGACCGCCTGCCGGCCCTCGGGACGCATCTCATCGGCGATGGCGACGATGCCCAGGAGTTCCCGCTCGGTCCCCACCAGGACAACCGTCTTGCCGTCGTTCTCGAAGCGTTCGATCCTGCCGTCGTCGAGGTCCGTACAGTCCTCGCGTTCGCAGTCCTCGGGGTCGTGATCCGCGACCTGCCGCCCGGTCGTCGCACCCCCGTCGGTCTCGACGTGGGCATGGGACAGGTCGAACCCGAGGCTCTCGAACAGTGCCGGCTTGCCCGCGTAGTAGGTCGTCCCGCCGACGTCGGCGCGAATGCCCTTGCCGGTCAGGCTTTCGAAGTCGGCGAGGTCGGAAAGGGACTCGTCGGCCACGCCCGCGCTCGTTGCGTGCTCACGGATCGCGGTCGCGATCGGATGGTCACTCCGGCGTTCCAGGCTGGCGGCATACCGGAGGACCTCGGACTCAGTCACACTCCCGAGCGACACGACGTCGGTGACGGCGAGTTCGCCCTGCGTCAGCGTCCCCGTTTTGTCCAGGGCGATGGCGTCGATCTCGCCCATCGCCTCGAGGTGATTGCCGCCCTTGACCAGGACGCCGTTTTTCGCGCCGCTCGTGATCCCGGAGACAACCGACACGGGCGTCGAAATGACGAACGCGCAGGGGCACGCGATAACGAGCAGGGTGAGCCCGCGGACGAACCAGGTCTTCCAGGCCCACCCGAATAGGATTGGCGGGATGGCGGCCGTCAGGATTGCCAGGACGACCACGGCCGGCGTGTAGTAGCCCGCGAACCGGTCGACGAACTGCTCCTTCTCGGTCTTGCCCTGTTGGGCGTCCTGGACCATGTCGATGATTTGGGCCAGCGTCGACGCCCCGGCCTCGGAGGTGGCTTCGATCTCCAGGTACCCATCCGCCGTGATCGTGCCGGCGTAGACCTCGTCGCCCTCGGCCTTGTCGACCGGGACGCTCTCGCCGGTGATCGGGGACTCGTCGACCGCGCTCTTGCCCTCGATCACCTGCCCGTCGACCGGAATCTTCTCCCCTGGTCGGACGACGACGGTCTCGCCGACGCGGACCTCGTCGGCCTTGACGGTTCGCTCTTCGCCGTCCCGACGGACGGTCGCTTCCTCCGGCGAGAGTTCCAGGAGCTCCCGCAGGGAATCCCGCGCTCGGTCCATCGCGTACTCCTCCAGGAGTTCCGCGACGCTGAAAAGGACCGCCAGCGTGGCCGCCTCGACGTAAAGGCCGATTCCCGTGGCGGCGATGATGGCAAAGCCCATCAGGAGGTCGATGTCGAGGCTGCGCTGTCGCGCCGAGTAGTACCCGCTCCTGACGACGGGGAGCCCACTTGCCGTGATCGCGCCGATGAATAGGACGTCCGCGACCCCGAGGTCGAACCCGAGGACCGTCGCCACGAGGACGTTCCAGTCCCCGAGAATGAACTCGATCGGAAGCCCCACGGCGATCAGGACGGCACCGATCCACGTTTTGATCGCCCGGGGACTCCTCCACACCTCGGTCGGCGGGGCGACGGCCGCGCTTTCCCGGGCTTCGGCGTTTCCAGCGTCGTCCTGCTCCGGCCTGTCGACGACTTCGTAGCCGGCGCCTTCGATGGCTTCGACGACGTCCGCCTCCGTGGTCCGGTCGGTATCGTAGGTCACCTGCGCCGTGCCGGTGGTCGGTTTTAAGTCCACCTCGACGACCCCGTCGACGCGAGCAAGGCTCTTGTCGACCTTCTTCGCACAGGAGGGACAGTCCATCTCCGGGACGGTCAGGCGAGCCGTCAGGGCTCGCGTCCCTTCGCCGTCGCTCGTCTCGTTCCCGGCGTTCTCGCCCATCGGGTAATCGTTAGGGAGTCGGACCGATAAGACTTCGTTGGAATATTCCAATTTCTTGCGTGTCGGTCTCGGCCGCCGATCGATCGTCGATCGATCACAGCGATTCTGGTGTACTCTCCACCGACGGGCCCTGATCGACGTACCCCGTCGCAAGGTGGGCTTCGGCCCGCCGCAACCGATACGCCAGGGTGGACCGGGGGACGTCGAGTCGTTCGGCGAGCTCCCCGACGTCGACGTCTCGCGGGGTTTCGTAGTACCCGTGTTCCACGGCGGCCCTGAGCGCGGCCAGTTGTTCGGGCGGGAGTCCGTCCTCGTCCGACGCCGCCTCGGAGGACGCCGAGACGTCCGTCGATCGGCGCATTTCCATGCCCGCACAATCCCCGACGGCGCGCTCCAGTGCACCGAAGAAGGCGCTTTCGTCGCCATCCCCGGAGTGGACGATTCGCCAGGTATACCGTCGCCCGTCGTTGCGCGTTTCGAACAGGACGCCGTCGCCGAGGTGTTCCAGCGCGATGTGGGGCACTGAGTCACAGACATCCGTCCGTTCCCAGTACGAATACAGGACGAGCGTCTCGTCGTCCTGTTCCAGGATTTCCGTCCTTGTGGTGGCACCACAGTCCTCTGTGGCCAAACAGTCGGCGTAGTAATCGGCAGTGAGAAATGCGTTTGCGACGGCCTCCAGTGCCACCGAGGGGCCCGTCACGTGGTCAACCCGCCACAGTCGTTCGCTCGTGGCGTGTAAGGAGAGCGAGCGAATCCTGGCATCGGGGTGTTCGGCCAGGGTATCCGCGACTTCGTTGCACCCCGGCCGATACTCCAGGGCGAAGACGAGTTCCCGCATACGCCAGTCTGAGGGGGCGAAGGACTTAACGGGCCGGTCGGTTTGCGAGT
>JBKEGM010000208.1:0-5233 GCA_046710005.1 Natrialbaceae archaeon | reverse complement strand
CGGGCATGCAGTTCGCCGCGAAGGTGCTCGCCGGGACGGCCTACGACCTGCTCGACGACCCGGAAACCCTGGGCGCCGCCCGGGCAGAATTCGAGGACGAAATCGGCCCGGACGCCTACGAGACGCCGCTCCCCGAGGACGCCGAACCGCCCTTCGACGTGACGGCGATGGGTCACGAGTGATCGTCCGGCGCGAATTCTGAAAACGATCGGAGATCCAGCAGGAAGTCGAGGAGAGTCCAAGCACCCCGCGGCACTCAGGCAGAGTGAGTAGCGGCGAATTATTTGCAGTCGGTTTCCACGCGACAGCTCCGAACCTCATCTGCCCCGATTCGCGCTGCTCGGTGAGTGCCGAGGGGTTTCACAAGGAGTTCCATCTCATGGGGTCGGTGAATCGGAGCATTTCAGACCGGGTGCGGACGCCGCTACCCCAGAAGTCATTGTCGGCTGGTTGCAGCGGCACGCTCGACGAAGGCCCGAAGCGCGTCGTGATCCTTCCGCCCGTCCTTGCCCTCGACGCCACTGGCCACGTCGACCGCGAACGGGTCGACCGTCTCGATCGCTTCGCCGACGTTCCGCGGGGTCAATCCGCCAGCGAGGACGACGGGGACATCCAGATCACGAACTGCCTCGCGGCTCCGGTCCCAGTCGTGAGTGTGGCCCGTGCCACCGGCGCCATCCGTCAGTGAATCCACGACAATGGCGTCGACCACGTCCGTTAGCTCGCGGGCTTGGCCAGGATTACTCGCGTCGACTGCCCGCACGAGCGAGGCGTCGACCGCGTCAGCGAGAATCGCCAGATCATCCGGCGGTAACGCCCCGTTGATCTGGAGGACGTCCGGATCGACCTGCTCGACGAGTTCGATCGCCCGGTCCGACGCGTCGGGCATGGTTACGAGGACGGAGGCGACGAATGGCGGAACGTTGGCGAGGAGGTCGGCCGCGTTGCCGGGAGTAACCGCCCGATGAGTGTCGACCGGGACGTCCGAAATCACGCCGACCGCGTCCGCGCCGGCCGCCACGGCCGCCCCAACGTCCTCGCGGTTGGTGAGCCCACAGATCTTGACCCGCGTCATATCCGGGTCACGCCGCGATTGCCGATTTGAGGTCGTTCAGTCGATCCTCAGCGGCCCCCGAATCGATGGCGTTCCGGGCCATCTCGACGCCGTCGCGGAAGTCGCTCGCCTCCTCGGCCACGTACAGCGCGGCGCCAGCGTTCGCGAGAACGATGTCACGTTTCGCCCCGTCGCGCTCCCCCGAGAGGATCGCCGCCATGTCGGCAGCGTTCTCGGCAGGTGTTCCGCCTGCGACTGCCTCGACGGGCGCCGGACGAAGGCCGAGATCAGCTGGCATCAGCGTGTACTCTTCGACCGACGCGCCCCGGACTTCTGCCGCGGTCGTCTCGTCGTGGAGGCCGATCTCGTCGAGGCCGGACCCGTGGACGACCAGAGCGCGGTCGACGCTCATCCTGGCGAGCGCCCGGGCGAGTACGGGGACGAGGTCCGGATCGTACACGCCGACGACCTGCGCGTCGGCCCCAGCCGGATTGGTCAGCGGTCCGAGGACGTTGAACACGGTCCGCATACCGAGTTCCTGTCGTGGGCCGATGACGGCCTTCATCGCCGGGTGAAACACGGGCGCGAGCATGAAGCCGATGTCCCGTGCCTCGATCGCCCGTTCGACGGCCGCCGGTTCGGCGTCGACCTGGACGCCGATTTCCTCGAGGACGTCCGCGCTCCCCGAGGACGAGGAGACGGAGTAGTTGCCGTGCTTGGCGACCGGGACGCCGGCACCGCTGGCAACCACGGCGCTCGTCGTCGAAACGTTGATCGTGTCGTAGTCGTCCCCGCCGGTGCCGCAGGTGTCGACGAGCGGTTCCCGGTTGGGGTCGATCGTCCGAGCGGCCTCGCGCATGCCCTCCGCGAAACCCGCGATTTCGGTCTCGGTCTCTCCCTTTGCCCGGAGCGCCGAGAGGAACGCGCCGATCTGTGCCTCCGTCGCGTCCTCGAACAGGGCGTGGGCGGCCGCCCGTGCCTCCGCCTGTTCCAGGTCACGATCTGCCGTGACGGCTTCGATGAGGTCCTGCATTGTAGATCACAAATGTATTGATCAGTACTGTAGTGTACAAATTAGCACATCACAATAAATGTGTCGCAGTGGGAAGCATCGGGCAAGGGGCGGAATGACGTGTTGAATCGCCACTTTCGGAAAAGCGCCACCGAGGCGTCGAACGGGACCGGGTCGGTCGAACGTCGGGCCACCCTATAGGGGAATTGGGCGATTCCTGGTCTCTATCCCCTGGGTTTGGGCGACCAGACAATTCTAGACTGTTCGTTGATCAACAACCGCATCGTGGGGGTTCGAATCCAAGGGTCGCGCCCCATGCTTGACTTATGGATCGACACCCACGAGATCCATGGATTCAGGCTCGGCGTGATCTCGGGAGACAATCCTGTTCATCGAATCCAGAAACGAGAACCGAATTGCCGACGACGGGCGGGAAATATCTCTACGGGTTCCCTTACCCTGCATCCGAGTAATTGGTTTGCGACACACGGTCGGGTGCTTTGACCAGATTACCCGAACCGGTGTTGCCAATAGTTGTTATATAATGTACTAAGTTATTGATTATTGTATTGAATAGGTCAATAGTGAACATTTATATACATAGACTTCAAACCCGGAATCGGTATGTCAGCGACATCGAGGACGTCTCCGATTGCAAAACTCACGAACGGACGGGATCTAACCCGGGAAGAGGCGTATACGGTTGTCGAACTGCTTGAGGCGGACGAAATGAACGATATTCAGGTCGCGGGATTTCTCGCGGCGCTGACGACCAAGGGCCCGACAACGGACGAAATTGCCGGGATCGCGGAAGGCATGCGAGATCATTGTAATTTCATTCGGCCCGACGTGTCGGGGCGTATGATCGACACGTGTGGGACGGGCGGCGGATACTCGACGTACAACGTCTCCACGATCGTGTCGATCATCGCAAGCGCCGAAGGCATCCCGGTCGCAAAGCACGGGAGTCGTTCGATTTCGAGCCAGTCCGGAAGCGCGGACGTTCTCGAGGAGTTGGGCGTGAACATCGATCTGGATGCGGACCGGGCGGAACGGTTGATGGAACGGATCGAACTGGCGTTCCTGTATGCCCCGAACTTTCATCCGATCATGCGTCAGGTGCTCCCAACGGAGGCCCAACTCGAGGTAAAGACGGTCTTCTATACTCTCATTGGGCCGCTCATTAACCCTGCAGGCGTTACATCCCACATCTTGGGCGTGTATGAACCGGAGTACGTCGGGATGGTCAGTGGGATTCTCGAAAAAATGGACTACGAACACGCGCTCGTGGTTCACGGTCAGGACGGCCTCGACGAACTCTCCGTTGTCGGCCGGTCATCTGTCGCCGAGGTGCGGAACGGTTCGACCGAGCGCTACGAAATAACCCCCGAAGAAGTCGGGCTCGACCGAGCGTCGCTCGAGGATCTTGCCGGGGGGACGCCAGACGAGAACGCCCGCATCCTCCGGGAGATCTTGACGGGCAAGGAGCGCGGTGCGAAACGAGACCTGGCTCTCATGAACGCCGCTGGGGCACTCTACGTCGGTGGCAAAGCAGATTCACTGGAAGACGGCGTCGAACTCGCCGAACAATCGATCGACAGTGGTCGGGCGAACGAGAAGCTTGACGAACTCATCGACGTCTCCCAGGAAGTCTAGCTGCGACCCTGGTTCGTGATTGCGAACGACCGGTCCTCATTGATGACGTTTGAGGTGAAAAGTCTCCCAAGTTACACCAACAGGGGCGACTTGAGGTCGTCCTCGGTTCCGAAATCGTCCCCGGTCCGAAAAGCCGGCACGTATGGCCCGCTTCCCCCTCACCCAACTGGCCGAACCGACCCGAAGTGTCCGACTCCCGGACGGAGATACCGACTGCTTCCTCCACAGTCGGCCTTCGGGGAGGTTGCACGATTGGCAGTGACCGCAGAAACAGAGACCGCCTCGACGGCGCTGCTTGATTTATCGTGGCCTGACGACGTAACTCTTATGTACAAAATAGTTCAATAGTGTACATAGATGAACGAACAAGCTGAACTCGCCCCGGCGGTCCGGTCGATATTGGACGCCACCCGAGGGCGGGAACCGAATGGCAAGGCGGCCCTCGCCGTGGATGCGCGCTCGCTTCCCGAGGCGCTTTCGTCGGCCACAATGGACGGCCGTCGCCCAGTGATCGCGGAGGTAAAGCCGACGAGCCCCACCACGGACAGCCGACGGGACGACGACCCGGTCGAACTCGCTCGAAGCATGGTCTCGGGCGGGGCGGCCGCACTCTCCGTACTGACCGAACCGGACCATTTCGGCGGATCGATGGAGAACCTGCGCCGAATTCGCGAGGCCGTCTCCGTCCCGGTTTTGCGCAAGGACTTCGTGCTTCAGGAGGCCCAACTCGACGCCGTGGCTGCAGACGCCGTCCTGCTGATCGCCCGCTTTCTCGGCGACGACCTCGACCCCATGATCGCGGCTGCCCGCGAGCGTGGGTTCCAGCCGCTGGTCGAGATCCACAACCGCGACGAACTCGACCGAGCGTTGTCAGCCGGGGCGGATCTGATCGGCGTCAACAACCGTGACCTGGCGAAACTCGACGTCGACCTCGGGCGGTTCGAGCGCCTCGCGCCCGGAGTCCCCGATGACGTCACCCTGATCGCCGAGAGCGGGATCCAGTCGCCGGACGACGCCGACCGGATGCTCGGGGCGGGGGCCGACGGCCTGCTCGTCGGTTCGGCGATAATGGACGGGGACGTGGAAGCGAACACCCGGACGGTGACCCGCCCATGAGCGTCGATCGATCGTTCGGGGACTACGGCGGCCAGTACGTTCCCGAAGTCCTGATGCCGGCCATCGAGGAACTGGAGGACGCTTACGAGCGATACGTCCTGAACAACGAGGACGGCTTTATTGACGAATTCAGGAAAGAACTCCGGACGTTCGGCGGTCGGCCGACCCCACTACAGCACGCGCCGGCGCTCTCCAACCGGTATACCGCCGAGGTCTACCTCAAGCGTGAAGATCTGCTCCACGGTGGAGCCCACAAACTGAACAACGCACTCGGGCAGGTCCTGCTCGCCAAGTACATGGGGAAAGAGCGGATCGTCGCCGAAACCGGGGCAGGACAGCACGGGACGGCCACGGCGATGGCGGCGGCCCACCTCGGAATGCCCTGCGAGGTCTAC
>JBKEGM010000207.1:0-5236 GCA_046710005.1 Natrialbaceae archaeon | reverse complement strand
GGTCGCGCTCCGTGTAGTACTGCGGGATGAAGGCAGCAAGCACGGCGGCCACCGCCGGCTCCGGCGCGGCGACCCGGTGACGGTCCCTGTCGATGAGTTTGCCGTTTTCGCTGTGCAACCGGGCAACCGTTGCGTTATCGCCACCGACCGCGACACCGAGAACGTCGACCATGCGCTCGTCACCCCTGGCAGTGACCGTATCGTCCGCATCTCCGTGAAATGCCTCGACAGCATGCAGATGGTCCTTGAGGTTCGCTGCTTCTTCGAAGCGCTTGGTCTCGGCTGCGGCCGCCATTCGCCGACGAAGGGGATCCGCCAGAACCCCGGTCTCCCCCTCGAAGAAGCGCCTCACTGCCGCGAGGTCTGCTGCATAGGCCTCGTGGTCGATCTCGCCAGTGCAGGGGGCCGAACAGAGCCCCATCTCGTAGTCGAGGCAGGGCCGGTCGCGTCCCCGGTACTTGTGGTCCGAACATCCCCGGAGGCCGTACACCTCCCGGATCGCCTTGACCACCGTATCGACCCGCCCCTTGTCGGTAAACGGGCCGTAGACGGTTCCGGCCGTGGCGGCGTCGTTGTTGGCCCCGCCTCCGTCGTTCCCATCCGCCCCAACGTGACGGTGTGGGTCCCGCGTCACCTCGATACGAGGGACCTCGTGGTCAGTCAACCGGACGAGTGGGTAGGATTTGTCGTCCTTGAGTCGGACGTTGTATCGGGGCTGGTGGCGCTTGATCAGGTTTGCCTCGAGAAGGAGCGCTTGCGTTTCCGTCTCGGTGACAGCCAACTCCAGATCATCTGCCCGCGAGACCATTTCCTGCACGCGCTCGCTTCTGGGGTCGGAATACGACAGCACCCGATCCCGCAAATCGACTGCCTTTCCGACGTACACGATCCGGTCGCCGTTCAGGAACTGATAGACTCCTGGATCGCGGGGCAGATCAGTAGCCCGATCACGAAGCGCCTCGACGTCCATCGCTTTTGGGCTAGGGCGGCAACGTGTTTCCGTTTTCCGTCTCCGGCGACCCTGCCAGCGGATGTTACTCCGGGCCAACCGCGAGTTCGATCGGGTACTCGGTCAGGTTCTCGTGGCCGTCCTCGGTGACGACCACCAGGTCCTCGATGCGAATCCCACCAAAGGCCGGGTCGTATAGCCCGGGTTCGATCGTTACGGCATGCCCGGGTTCGAGGTCCGCACCGCCTGGCCCGACGCTCGGGAGTTCGTGACCGTCGAGGCCGACGCCATGGCCGGTCGCGTGAATGAACCCCGTCTCAGTGTCGGGATTGGACCGGAGTGTCGCGTACCCGGCTTCCTCATAAACGTCACAAACTGCGTCGTGGACCTCGGCCCCCGTTACGCCGGGTTCGATGGTCGCGATGGCAGCTTCGAGCGCCTCGCGCGTCACCTCGAAGCGCTCCCGAATCTCGTCGCTCGGTTCGCCCCGAAGGACTGTCCGGGTCATATCGGCGTGGTACTTCGAGGCCTCGTCCCGGGGTGCGAGGTCGATCAGGATCGGTTCGTCGGCCCGGAGTGGTCCACTGCCGCGTTCGTGAGGATCGGCCGCCTGTTCCCCCGGGGCGATGATCGGTTCCCCGAGGTCATAGCCCTGATCGAGGAGGTCCCGCTGGAGTGTGCGTTTCAGGCGTTCGGCCCTGAGAGTTTCTCCCTCGTGCTGGAGCACGCCGTCCTCGATAGTCGCGTTCTCGATGAGGGCCTGGGCTTGCTGCATGGCCGCCTCGGTCGCACGCTGGGCCTCCCGGATGTGATTGATTTCCTCGTCAGCCTTGATCGCGCGGACTCGGGCCACCACGCCTTCGTCCTCCGGCGTCACTTCGATCCCGCGCTCGCGAAGGCCGTCGGCGTGCCCGGCCGGGAAGCGAACCGGGACCGCGACCGATTCCACGTCGAACTCCGCCAGGAACGATGCGACCGCGTCGCGGTGGTCCTCGGGGGAGCCGTACGGGCTGTAACCGTAGTCGACCGGCCGGCGAACGGCGTCGGCGCGACTCTCGCGTTTCGCCCGCGGGTACTCGAGGCTCTTGATCATGATGGCGACCCGGTCGGGGGTGTACAGGGTGACGTACGGGTCATTCCCGTCGTACCCCGAGAGGTAGCGCTGGTCGGAGTCGGTCGCCGGGGCGTGAACGAGGTAGCTGTCGACCCCCGCGCGGTCAAGAAACGTGTCGAGACGATCGAACTGGTCCATGCAAATGGGAGCCACAGGAGGCGGTTAAGAGTTCGCGCGTCGGCAACCGTTCTTGGCGGCCGCTGTCAAACTGCGGACCGATCCCGGTCACCCGAGTCCGATCGTCGAGGCCACGAAACTCCAAACTACGGCGAAGAGCCGAGCAGTTCGCGGAGGGCCCCAACCGCTTCCGGATGATCGTCCTCGATCGGGACCGTTAGGTCATCATCGCCGGTCACAACGAGGGTTAGCTGACGGGTTCGACTCCGCACGTACAGACCGAAGAACACGGCCACGAGAAGGAGACAGAAGGCACCCCCGACCAGAAGCGCCTCGTCGAGAAGGGCGAGGGCCCGGCCGAGTCCCTCGGCCATCGAAACGATCCCGCCGACGCCCGTCCTGCTCGCGGCGTCTGCCTCCTCGGGACCAAGGGCCGACGTGAGACCATCGAGATCGACGACCCATCCACCGGCCAGGAGGACAATCGCAAGAAGAAACGGCGAAAAGGTTCGTTTCACCCACCGGGAAGCGCCGACGGTTTCCACCCGGACTCCGGAGACATTCGGGCGATCGACGTGCCGGTAATTGGCGCCTTCGCCGTCAGGCGTGAGCACGAGCACCCGATGGCTCGTAACGACCACGCCATTCCCCTCGATTTCGACGGGCTCTACCACCGTTTCACCCTCGTAGAGAAGGTCTGCGACACGCTCTGCCGGCTCCATGTCCATAGTCAGACTCCCCGTGACAAAAAGCCTGAAGGCCGATCCGACGAACCGGAAACCATGAGCGAAACCGTCAGGGCATGGTTGGTCGAGCGCGAGTTCTACGACGAGAACCTCGTGTCTGCCGTGTATGCAACCCGCGACGGCGAGGCGTATCTGAAGCGGCAGCGCTCCGGCGATGCACTCTTTCACAACCCCTTCACGGCCGGCGTCGAAGTGGAGCCGGAAGATCTCGTTCCGGTGAAAGACGAGGACACAATCGAGCGCTACGCGCGAGAAGCGGAACGGACGGCGGCTGACCACGATCCGGACGAAGCGATCTGAACGGGAACGAACCTGGCGGCCCGCTTCGGTGCCTGGTGCAAGTCCGGCGTACGGAAACCCGTTCGTCCCCAGGGAATGCGCGAACTACCGCATTACGAGCGCGTACAGAATACTGGCCATGCCCACGATCTCACTCACCTGCATGAGTGCCGCCAGATAGATGAGATCGATCCCCAGCGAAACGTTGGCGACAGTGTTGAGGCCGTACACGAGGTAACTGAGCGTCCCCGGGATGGCGACCGTGAGGACGAACCCGATCGCGATGAGGAGCATGGGCCGACTGGCATTGCGGCGGTACCCGCGAAACGCAACGAAGGCGATGGCGAGGCCGAGCACGAGCGTGACCAGGCCGCTCACGAACAATGCGAGTTCGAGTGGGCCCATGTTCCCAGGAGCTGTTGCGAGCGGCGCGAAGAAACCGCACCGGACGAACGCCGATGGGAACACGGTTAGATTTCCTCCACGAGTCGGGTGAACCGGTCAGCGATCGATTCATGCCGGTCGACCTGCAGCTCGAATGAACCGTCCCGGAGCGTCACGGTGACCTGGGAAAGGGTAGCGGCGTAGACCTGTTCGTGATGGCCGCCGTCGGTATCGGGTTTCGTCCTGGATTCGACCAGGTCCTGCTCCCTGAGAGCCTCGAGTCGGCGATAGATCGTCGGCCCGGATGCGTCACACCGGTCGGTAAGTTCCGTTACTGTCATGGGTCGCGTACTCGTCGCTGCGAGGATGGTGCGGGCGCAGTCGTCTTCCAGGAGGGCAGCGATGTCCTCCAGCGCCTCCCCGTCTGTCACGGGTACTGGTATTCCGTCCCGTCACATAAATCGATAGTTCTCCGGACACCCTAATGATACGAGTCGACCTTCAGGCCGTGAAGTCCGGGTCGGATTTATAAGGCACTCCGGCCAGAACCCGGGATTGCTATGACAGCGATCGATCTCAATGGCGTCACCAAGGAATACGGTGACGTCCTCGCTCTGAATGACCTCGATTTGAGGATCGATGACGGGGAAATCTTCGGCTTCCTCGGCCCGAACGGTGCGGGCAAGTCCACGACGATCAACATCCTGCTGGATTTCGTTCGCCCGACTGCCGGATCGGTTGAAGTCCTCGGGCTGGACGCCCGCCAGCACAGCCAGGAAATCCGCGCCAGGACCGGCGTCCTCCCAGAGGGGTTCCAGGTGTACGAACGGCTGACGGGGCGCCAGCACCTCCAATTCGCGATCGAGTCGAAGGGAACAACCGACGATCCAGACCATCTCCTCGACCGTGTCGGCATCCCCGAAGCGGCCGATCGAAAGGCCGGCGGCTACTCGAAGGGAATGAAACAGCGACTGACGATGGCGATGGCCCTCGTGGGGGAACCAGAACTCCTCATCCTCGACGAGCCAACCACCGGCCTCGATCCCCGAGGGGCCAAAGAAGTGCGCAAAATCGTCCGCCAGGAGCGCGATCGCGGAGCGACCGTGTTCTTTTCCTCGCATATCCTCGAGCAGGTTCAGGCGGTCTGTGACCGCGTGGGCATCCTCCGTGAGGGTGAACTCGTCGCCGTCGACACCATCGACGGGTTACGTGAGGCAGCGGGCGGTGAGAGCAGCCTCTCGGTTCGGGTCGACGCCGTCACCGACGGTGTCGTCGAGGCAGTTCGAAGTATGAACGGGGTCCAAGAGGTGACCGTCACTGACAGCACGCTCTCGGTGACCTGTGAAGAGGGCGTGAAAACGCGCGTCATTACGACCATCGAGGACAATGGGGCAACCGTCGAGGACTTCTCGACCGAGGAAACCTCCCTGGAGGATCTATTCATGTCCTATACGAGTGAGGGAGCCCGACCATGAGCTGGGCTGCCGTCGCGAAGAAGGACTTCCAGGATGCAGTTCGATCGAAAGCCCTGTGGGGACTGTCAGTCGTGTTTCTGCTCCTCGCCCTCGTCATGACGTACGCCTACATCAATATCGAGGCCCTGGCCAGTGCCGGGAGCCAAAGTGGCCTCGGGCTGGCACTATTTCT
>JBKEGM010000206.1:0-5239 GCA_046710005.1 Natrialbaceae archaeon | reverse complement strand
CTTACATTCACATTCGGCCGATTATTTCTTTAATCTGACGATTGAACGTGTTTGAACAAGTGTCGAGCGATTCATCCCCACCCTACTCGCTCACCTTCGGTTCGCTCCTTGAGGGTGGGGGCTTCTCTTACAGCCCGCTAATTTCGAACGTTGACGGCGAATGGAACGGGAGTCAATCGATCGATTCCGAACAAGGGCAGGAATGGTGTATCGTTCGTGTCTATTGGTCCGAATATTTTACAATACTAACCTCGAGTCGACGCCATCGCCAAGAAACGGTTATAACATGATTACGAGGCTTCGGGTGCGCTCACACCGGTTTCCGTTCGGTACGACCGCCAGACGCCCTGAAGATAGGCGCCGCCGAACATGCCGGCGATTGCAATCAAAATTGGGTAGTTACCCACGCCGAGGCTTGCATAGGCGGCTCCGGGACAGATTCCAGAGAGGCCCCAGCCGATACCGAAGATAGCACCGCCTAATAGGACGTTCCGGTCGAAGGACTTGAGCCGTTTGCGGTATGCCCTACCAGTAAGGGGGGCCGTCGCTTCGAAGCGGGAAGCGACCGCAAACGTAACACCGGTGACGACCGCTGCACCGCCCATGACAAACAGGAGGCCCAGGTCATCCAGATAGAGGAACTCCAAGACGACCTCCGGTCGAGCCATGTGGCTGGACGCCAAACCGAACCCGAACAGGAGGCCGCCCGCATATATCACCACCTGGAAGACCAGGCCACGATTCTCGCTCATGGACTCACCCCAAGGGCCGCAACGAGTTGGGCCGTGCCGATGGCGAAGACCAGGAATGTCGCGACGTTCACCAGCGACGTGTTGGAGACGGAGCCGACACCACAGACGCCGTGTCCGGAGGTACAACCCTTCCCGACGCGAGTGCCGATTCCGACGAGAACGCCGCCAAAGAGCAATCGCCACCACTGCACGTCCGTCGTCCAGATTGCTCCCTGAACCGTGGCGGCGTAGACTGCGGCACCGGACACGATACCCAAAGTGAACACGACCCGCCAGTCACGGGAAGCGAGGTATTTTGGCCGCTGGAAGCGTTCCAGGTTGGAGACGTACGTCAGTGTCGACTCGAGAAACGTGCTCGCTCCCGTGATGATGCCGGTGCCGAGGTAAATGACGGTCACCCCGAGCCCGATAAGAACGCCCCCAACGGCATAGCGAGTAATTCCATTCGGGAAGAGCGCGTCCAGCAGCAGGGGCGTGGTTGGTATCATGTCCATTGGCATTCACTCGGAGGTTATTCGGCCAGGGAATTCTGGCTTGCGGCACAGTTGTTCGGGCCGAGTTCTAGTTCGAAGGCTTCCTCATCGTCCACCGACTGCTGACCCAGATTCGTCGCGATGATGTCCTTATAATTGGCAGGTTGAGGCGGCATGTCAGTGAGAATCAGATCGACGAACGCCGCTTCGTCCATCGAGAGCGCGGCCATTTCTTCCTCGAGTTCCCCGATTGTGGCAGTAAAGGTGCCATCCATCGCCATTTCGGCGGCGTCACTCACGTGGCCGCCGCCGATCAGGACATCATCGTCCAGTACCAGGATGCGCTCTTCGAGTGTTTTATAGAGCTGTCGGGCGGCTTCTGGCGCACTAGCATCGCCCTTCTCGAGGTCCGGCCGGGCGACGCTCTCGACGAACAGACCGTCACCGGTGAGAAGAACGCTGTCGTCGATCAGGTAGGAAGTCATCCCTGTTGTGTGTCCTGGCGTGTGGATTGCTTCGATCGTTGCGTCGCCGACCGCGAACGTGTCGCCGTTTCCGGCGAGCGTGAGTTCGTCGTCGTAGGTCACGTCGCGGTCGGTCGTCTCCTCAGGCAGAACACCCTCGACGCCCTCGTCGTCGAGCGCGCGGACCCCGCTGATGTGATCCGCATGAATGTGAGAATCGATGGCGTATTTCAGGTCGGCACTGTGCGCCTCGGCGTCCGCACCGTACCGATCAGTAAACGCTCGCAGTGGGTCGATCACAGCTGCCTCGTCCCCGTCGATCAGGAGATACCCGAGACAGCCAGTGGACGGACGGTGGTACTGGAAGAGTGTCCCTGCGCCGTCGTAGCGAGAAACTTCTGCTGTTTCATAGATTTCCGCCCAGCCGTTCATACCCTCCGCCAGGTTGACGGCGTCCCGGCCGTCCTCCTCTTTCAGGAGACCAGCCACGTATTCGCTCGCCGCGCCTTTCGCACAGATGACCACGAGAGGGTCACCCTCCGGAACGCGCTCGAGGAGATGCTCATCGACGTCGGCGAAAAATTCGAAGTAAGGGATATTGTGAATTTCGACGGACTCGCCGTCGATGTGCCACTTCTCGAACTTGCTTTCGACGCGGACGTCAAGCAATGAGACATCCTCGTCCTCTTCAATGATTTCCCTCAGGACGTCCGGTTCGATAGCTTCGACCGGTACCTCCGGTGTCGGAAAGTCGGGTTCGGGCTCGCCCATATAGTTATTTCTTTATTATTTTCTGGGGTACTAAAGCCTTTCATGGAAATCCGAATAATGCACAGTACCATTACATACTATATAACTGGGGAGAACC
The DNA here is from genome assembly GCA_046710005.1 of Natrialbaceae archaeon. GTDB lineage: Archaea > Halobacteriota > Halobacteria > Halobacteriales > Natrialbaceae > DATFIX01. The sequence continues at coordinate 2,682 of JBKEGM010000206.1, read as the reverse complement.
CCAGGTTAGTGAATTGTCCCGATATTTTTACTGCTTTTAACCTAAAACCTCCGTAATTGGGCCAAGAGGAGTTCGATACGGGAACCTGTATTGTTTTAATTATACAATACTATCCAGTGAGTAGAATGGAATCAAATTTGGCGTAGCGTAAACAGTCCAGGTAACGGGGCTCGGTGTCCGATGCCGGTCGTCAAAACCAAGCAGACCATTGATGATGTCGATCCAGGTGGCCTTCCCTCGGTGACCGCAACCGATTCGGGTGCCTGTTTGACAGGAATGGTTAAGCCGGATCGAGCGACGGGTTCGAATTCCTGGACCAACAGGAAACCGAGAAACAGGCGAAACAATTTTGTCATGTTCTGGGAGTTCGACGTGCTCCACGCGGAGCACTCGAAAAAAACCACAAACTGAGTGCGGTGTGCAACCCAACCAGGTCGGTTCAAACCTCGTCCCTGCCCTGCCAAAAATGGACGTGATGGGGCCCGGATAATGGAACGAAAGTCGACAAAAACATCCGGACAGCAGCAAAGAGTTCGTCGAACTCACCCTCGAGACCGAGTTCGATCTTCAAGCCTGCCGGATGAACCTGGATTTCATGGCCAACGACCAAAACGAGCTTTAACACAGCGTCATAGCGGACCTGGGCCCCCCAATAGCCCTCCAGGCCATGGCGGAGGCTGACAACCAGAGATAGGTCTGACCGCCTGTTTGCGGCCGCTCACTGACCATCCGTGGAGAGCAGGTAGACCGCCACTCCTGCCAGGATGACGCCAGCAGCCTTGCGCACCGTCATAGGTTCCTGCAAAAGCGCCACCCCCAGGACAACGGGCACGACCATACCAACGACCATCGCCGGTTTCGCCCGGCTGACGTCGACGGATTCGAGCCCCTTGGAGAAGAGGATAAAGGCGACCCCGCCCAGAGCGCCATTGAGCGCCGCGAACGCGACGCCAGGGCTGAGTTTGACGTGAAACCCGCTTATTCCCTTCACCGCGAGGACGCCAATCACGATCGCGAGGGTTTGAAACGACGACCGAAGGATTCGGGCGTCGTCGACGCTCCCGTAATCGATCGCAAGCCGGAGAAAGACGGTCGTCGCCCCGAGGCTACAGATCATCACCACGACGGCAATCGGTCCGAGATTCATGGGTGGACGGGAGGGAGTTCGTTCATGCTATTAGGGGGCCAGGAGATACAGCGCGACGATGGCGGTCGCGATACCGAGGCCTTTGCGGACCGTGAGTGTCTCGTCGAGAACGAGCACCGAAAGCAGGACGGCCACGAGGACGTTCAATCGTCGGATCGGGTCGACGAGGCTCACGTCGTAAAACGACAACGACACCCGAGTCGCAATGATACCGACGCCTAGGACGACGCCGGCCGCAGCTCCATAAACCAGTCCCCGGTTGCGCTCGAGGTCCGGTTGGCCACGCCGCAGGACGAACCCCGTAACGAGGGGAAAGAACACGATCGATCTGACGAGAGCTGCCGTCCAGGGCCCGACCGCGGTCACCGCGACCTTCGACACGAACGATCCGACGCCCCAGAGGAGGGCGGCGACCAATACCAGCGCAATACCGTTCATCCGGACTTGGATTCGACTCCCTGGACCAAAACCGCCCCTGTATCGGCACGGAATGTGGGGTTTCGGACGACCGGCTCAGGCCCCGCCGGATGCCGATCGGGAAGACCATACCCCTCCGGATGTAACCCGAACCCATGCAGGTGGTCTTCGACCTCGACGGCGTCCTGCTCGACTCCGAATCCGACCTCGCCTGGCTCGACCGGGCGCTCGATCGAACGCTGGCGGAATTCGACCTGCCCCAAACCGAGGAGAATCGCCAAACGCTCTATCCGGCGAACGTCCGTGCTTTTCGCGAGGGTGCCCAATCGCTCGACGTCCCCGCCGAGGACCTGTGGCGAACGCGCGACGATTACTACACCGAGGAAAAACGTACTGCCATCGAGCGTGGCGACCTGCGCCCGTTCGAAGACATCGACTGTCTCTACGAGTTCAGGCGCGAGTCGGACGCGGATCATCGCCTGCACGTGCTCAGTAACTCGCCTGAAATCGTCGTCGAAACGTTCGTCCGGACCTACGACTTCGAGGACCTCTTCGAGATCACGATCGGTCGGGGCCATGATCTCACAGACCTCGACGATCTCAAGCCATCGACCGAACCGTTCGAGCGCTTTCAGGATCGCCTCGGCAATCGGAGGGGCGAACCCACGACCGAGTACGTCTACGTCGGAGACGCCGAAACTGACCGGGAATTTGCCGACCGCGTTGGGATCAGGTACGTCCACCTCGATCGAGAGGAGACAGGCGACCACCCAGCTGCCCAACGGAGCATGGACGGCGTCTGTGCTCGACTGCGGGATTTCGCCACCGACGAATTCTGAGCGTCGTTTCCGGTGTGACTGACCCGTTTGTCGGATCAATGGTGTCGGTGAGCACCCGGAAGAGTATATCTCAGGTGAATGGGAGCATATCGTGGGGTAGGATAAAGCAGTAGGCGGACCAAGAGGACGGTATGCCAACCCTCATGACTCCTGGCCCGACGGCGGTCCCGCCCGAGGTTCGGAAAGCCATGGGCCGACAGATCCAGAACCCAGACGTAGACCCCGAATTCAACGTCCTGTACCGGGAGTTGACCAACGACCTTGCCCGGGTATACGACA
>JBKEGM010000205.1:0-5255 GCA_046710005.1 Natrialbaceae archaeon | reverse complement strand
GGGTCGCAGTCGTACGCCTTGCAGTTGACGAGAACGAACATACCACATCGGGGTCTTGGCCGGGACTAATAGCTTGCGAGAACGGACGAGTGACTTCGGCAAGCGTGTCCCGGCTTTCCGGCCTCGAACAGGGCGAAAACGAGGAAAAGAGCGGATTTGAAGACGGTTTCCTCGCCTGGACGGCCGATCAGTCTTTGCGCTTTACGACATCGCCCAACGTCGTTCCTTCCGTGGCGGAATCGCTCTCCCAATCGCTCTCGCCTTCCGTCCCCGCTTCAGCACTCAACGAAATATCAAGGAATCGTTCGAGCTCGTTTTGAACCTCGTCGCTGGGGAGCGTCTCGCCCCGTTCTAGCTTGCGAATGAGGCTGGCTTTCTCGTTCAGTTCGTTTGCGAGATCGGCCTGAGATAGTTCCTCGTTTTCTCGCGCGCGGCGAATCCGTTCGTCGTAGTCCTGGGCTAATTCATCCATGTCGTCGAACGGGTCGGGACGGCCACCGCTACTCCCGCCGCTTGGAGAACTGCCGGAACGACCAGATGACGTTCCGCCCGAACTGGAAGACGAACTGGATCCGCCCTCGGATCCGGTCGAGTACTTTGTGGATGTCGTACTCGACTCTTGAGTCTGGACCTCGGTCCCGAATTCGACGCAGCTTTCGCACACGTCGAGTTCGGCCCCTTCAACCTTGATGGTCCTCGGTGACGACGTCTCTGCGCCACACATCTCACACTGAACCATGTAGGGACGTTCGCTACGGCGAGGGATAAATTATACGCCGCTCGCTCCGACGATGGGACGAACCAGTCACTCCAACCGCTTCCAGGCGCCCCGGAAGCGTTGGACTGCTGTCATGTGACCGACCACAGCCAGGAAAACGAGGACCCATCCAATCAGATCCAACCCGAAAAACGTCGCCCGCACGACGACGGCAACGTAGCCGACGATACCGATTATCGCGAGACGATCGGCCCGCCCGACGAGGCCACCATAGGCCCTATCCAGACCGACGGCCTGGCTTTGGGTCCCCAGATAGGACGTCATGAGGACGCCCGTAACCGCTGCCAGACCCAAAGCGTATCGACCAATCCCGGCTGCCAGACCGGCCACGATAACGATGTCGGCATACCGATCGAGGACGTGGTCCAGGAGGTCTCCGGCGCGAGAGTCGACGCTCTGGCGACGTGCGAGGGCGCCATCAAGCAGGTCCAGCCAGCCATTCAGCGCCACCAGGGTCGACGCCAGGATGTACCACCGAGACACCTCGCCGCCGAGGTAGTACGCGATCGCCGCGCCGATCGCGACCAAAAAAGCCACCGCACTGATAGTGTTCGGGGTCAGACCCAGTCGGTCCGAAAGGTCCACCCAGGGTTCGAGCGTCCGGTTCGCCACGGGTCGGAGCTGATCGAGCGTCATGCGTTGAGAGTGAGTTCGACGGTTTACAGGTACTCAGTGAAATCGACGGTTCCGGCACTGGGTTCGCGCTCCCCCCGGATCACGGCGTCGATTTCCATTGCGACGTCGGCAGACGACCGATCCGTCGTATCGATCTCGTAGACGTTCTCCAGACCGTGTCGGTCGACTGCCTCGGCCAGGATGACATCCAGCGCCTCGCTTTCGGCGTTCTCGTCGATCGACTCGTCGCTTTCGTCGCGTCCCTGGAGTCGTTCGCGCAGGACGTCGGGGCGACACCGAAGGACCACCACCCGTTCGGCCTGGAGGTGATGAGCAAGGTGAGATTCGATCAAACAATCGTCGCGGTTGCCGACCCAGTCTCGAATCGCATCGAGATCCGCGATCACGCTGTCGCGCTCCTCGTCGACCTCCTCGTACAGTTCTTGCTCGCGGATCGCTTCATTGAGGTGAACGACATCCAGATTGACACTGGAATTGGCCTCCAGCCCCGTCGTTGCACTTGTCTTCCCGGTCCCAGGCGTTCCCGTGACGACGACTCTCACTCTGCGAGCACCCCGTTGAGTTCACTGACCGCCGTTCGCGTTTCGGACTCGGTTCCGCAGGTAATGCGGACACACGACGGTAACCCGAAACTCGTGGTATCCCGCACGAGGATGCCCCGGCGTTTCAGGGCCGCGGCGACTTCACTCCCGTCTCCGACTTCGACGAGCACGAAATTCCCGCCACTCTCGTATGTCGGCGCCCGGACGTTGTCGTGGATGTAGTCTCGGCCTTGCCGTGCTGTTTCCACGCTGCGATCGACGTGGTCCAAATCCCCCAGCGCGGCGAGGCCGGCCCGGCAAGCGAGCGCGCTCACTGAAAACGGCGTCGTCACCTTCCCATAGGTGTCGGCCCACGCTTCGGGGACCAGGGCGTACCCGAGCCGCAGTCCGGCCAGCCCGTAGGCCTTCGAAAAGGTCCGGATTACCGCGACGTCGTCGCGACCATCGAGCAGGTTTCGTGCGCTGGGCGCCTCGGTAAACTCGCCATAAGCTTCGTCGACGACGATCAGCGTTTCATCGTTCGTCTCGTTTGCAACGGTCTCGATGTCGTCCAACGCCATCTCCGACCCGGTCGGGTTGTGGGGCGTCGTCACGTAGACGATCCGTTCGCCCCCGTATGCCGAGAGCACCGTTTCGGGGGTCTGGTCGAAGTCGTTCGCCTTCGAAAGGTCGTACGTGGCCACCCCACCGTGGTGGAACCGCGCGCTCATGTCGTAGTAGGCGAACCCCGGTTCAGGAACGAGGACGCGATCCTCAGGTTCCAACATCGCCCGCGCGAGGTAATCGAGGGCACCGTCCCCGCCGTTGGCGAGCCAGACCTGGTCGTTCTCGACCGACCAGCCGTCGGCGATCGCTCGAGTAAGATCCGCATGGACGGCCTTCGGGTACGCGTGAACTTCCTCGGCCGCGTCTCTGATTGCCTCGACAGCCGCAAGGCTCGGGCCGAGGGGATTCTCGTTGGAGGCCAGTGCCAGGAATTCCTCGGGATCGCGCCCGAGTTCCCGGGCGACCTCCTCGATGCCGCCCCCAGCCTCGTACCGGGGATGGGCCGACAAGTCCCGTGGGTGCATGGTCGGGGGAAGTGGGCGGTGACCCTTAAGGGTGCCCAAGACGCGAACCGGGAAACTCACCCGCTGACGCCATCTGCCCGCGCTCGCGCCCGGGATACCACGTCGGGTCGCCCCCGCAGATCGACCCGCACCGTTTCGGCTCCGTATTCGACGTTTTGAACGTCGCCGTGGTCGTGCGCCCATGAAAGGACGGTCATTGCGTCCTCACAACTGGGCATCTCCAGCGTGGCCGTCTCGGTCGGCAGTCGATTCAGAAGTCGCTCGCGAAGTCGTTCGAGGTTCGTGCCCTCCCGGACGCTCACCGGAAGGGCGTCGGGCGCAAGGTCTTCGACCGCCGCGTGACGGGCCTCCAGGGTGTCTTGGTCGACCGCGTCGACCTTGTTCAGAACAGTGATCACCTCGCCGTCCCCCTGCTCGTCGAGGACAGCCAGTGCTGTTTCGAGCTTCGACCGGAGTTTGTCCGCCGGATCGGTCGCGTCGGCAACGAGTACCACGCAGTCGGCCCCTCCGACCTCCATGAGCGTCGACGAGAACGACTCGACGAGCCAGTGGGGCAGCTCAGACACAAACCCGACGGTGTCAGTGAACAAGATCGGACGGCCATCCACCGTTCCTCGACGGGTGGTCGTCTGGAGCGTTTTGAAGAGTCGATCCGCGATCGCCGCCGTGGCGTCCCGGTCCGGATGGTCCGGTTCGGCGTTCTCGAGGGAGAGTTCGTCCGCGATCCGATGCAGCAAGGTCGACTTGCCGGCGTTCGTGTAGCCCGCGATGGCGACGAGGTCGAACCCCTGATCACGTCGCGCTTCGCGGTGTCGCTCACCGGGATCGGGGAGCGCGTCCAGTTTGCGCTCGAGTTCGTCGATTCGATCACGCACGTCGTACAGTGGCGTGCCCGATTCAGTGACGCGATTCAACATTCCCTCGTCGCTCGCTGCGCGGATGCGGGGGAGTCGGTATTGGAGTCTCGCGAGTTCGACCTGAAGCTTCGCCCGTCGGGTCTGAGCGCCGTCGGCGAAGCGGCCGAGCACGAGACGATAGCGGTCCAGCACCGCAGTCTCCTCGGGCATTGCCTCCCGAAGGTTCACCGTTTGCTGGGGCGTCAGTTCGTCATCGACGACCAGGGCGTCGGCGTCGGTTTCGCGAACCCGGTCTGCGATCTCCTCGACCTTCCCGGCGCCGAGGTTCGTGCCGGGGTCCTCGGATCGGGTTTGCGTGAAGCCATCGGCGATGGTGTAGCCTCCAGCCTCGGCCAGGTCCCGAATCTCCTCGGTATCGACTGGTGAATCGTTTCGGCGTGCCGCGATTACAGCGTGTTTGTTTCCGTTCTCTCGTATCATGGATTGGGAGTCGGTTGATTGTGGTGTGTGGATCGAGTGATGTTCGAATGCCGGCCCCTTGGAGCAACGCACCAACGGCAACGCGGCAATCCGGCCATCCGTGCACGCAAGGGAAGCCGACGCTACGGGCGAACAAATGGATCGGCCCCACCGGTCGAATCGTAAGCAAACTCGCGCAATGCTCGACGAAACGGCGGCGGCCGATCAGAAACGAGAGATGAGGGTCATCGGTCGGTTGTCCTGGACGTTGGTCGGCCTGGACTTAACCTTATTCCCGGTGTGCCACCAAGAGACATCCCCACATTGGCGTCGGGTTTTTTAACTTGCCGACCCGGTCGAAGGAACATGGACCTCCCGGCCGACTGGTCGATGGACACGGTCCACGCGAATGGCGTGCAGTTGCAGTATTATCGGACCGGCAAGGGCCCGCCACTGGTCATGGCCCACGGATTTTATGAGAACGGACGCTGCTGGGAACCGCTGGCGTCCAAACTCGCGGACAGATACGAGGTCGTGACCTTCGATGCCCGCGGACACGGGCACTCCGATGCGCCCAAAACTGGATACGGGATCGACGATAGAGTGGCCGACCTCGTGGGCCTGGTCGACGCACTCGGCCTCGAAAGCCCGATCCTCCTGGGCCATTCGATGGGCGGTTCGACCGTCGCCTGGACCGCCGCGACACGCCCGGCCCTCCCGAAAGCGATCGTCCTCGAAGAACCCGCAGGAATGTATGGCGAACCCGAATTCGGCCCTGAAGAACGGGTGGAAATCGTCCGCAACCGACTCGATGAGTGGGCCGCCGTGTCGATGGACGAGATCACTGTCGATCAGGACGACCTCGACCCGGAACTCGCCCGACGAGTCGCCCAGGCCAGGAGCGAGTGTTCGC
>JBKEGM010000204.1:0-5271 GCA_046710005.1 Natrialbaceae archaeon | reverse complement strand
CACCCGTCAATCGGGCGAATCCGAGGACTGACTCCTCGTGAGCGATCGCGCCCGAGCGCTTCCGGAGCGTGTCCCGCGCGACCGACACTTTCCGGTCCAGGTCAGCGGCCAGGTCCCGGTCGTACCGCAACTGGAGCGTGGGGGGCGTCGAAAGTGTGACGAACCCGCGAAAAATCGGGTTCACGACGGGACCGTACGATCGATCGCTAAGCGTCGCGTCGAGAAGGACGACGTTCCCGCCGGGTCCAACCAGGTCACACCAATCCTCCACCGTGCCCGCAGGGTCCTCGAACATGCCGACCACGAACGTTCCCAGGACGCCGTCGGCAGCGTCGAGGGGTGGATTCGTGGCGTCTGCATGCAAAAGGTGGACGTTGTCCCACCCACGTCGGTCGACCAGCTGCTGGGCCCGATCGAGAACCGGCCGAGTGACGTCCAGCCCGACGACCGTCCCTGTCGGACCGACCGATTCACGGAGGAAGGGGAGGTTCGCTCCCGTCCCCGTTCCCATATCGACGACGGTGTCGCCCGGTTCCAGTTCGAGTGTGGCGGCGGCCCGTTCCCGGAGTTGCCGGATCCCGGGCGTATATCGGGCGATGCCGTCATAGAGGCGCGCCCACCGGCCGTAGAATCCCTGGACGGCACTACTCATTGGACCGTCTGGTTCACCGAAGCAATTCCCGGACGGTGCCCACGACGTCGTCTGGATCCTCGCCCAGGACGTAGACGATCGGTTCGATGCCATACCCGCCGGTCTGGTAGAGCACCGTGGCATCGGGCGTCGCGTTGAGCGCCTGGGCGATCGCCGCGTCTCGGTCGGCCTCGGCGTCGAACTCGACTGCGGTCTGGCCCTGCGCTTCGAGGTCGTCGATCACCCACTCCTCGTGGCTGACGTTAATCGCGGCACGCGCGTCGACACCGTGCTTTCGGGCCGCCAACAGGACGGACGCCGCATGTTCCGAGACGCCGAATTCCGGATCGCTCGGGATCGTGGTTCTGCCTTTCACGTCGAAGATTCGGCCTGGCACCCCGGCGACGTCTTCGATCCCGTCCGCGTTCGGGAGGCAAGCGACGAGGTTCGACCCGACATTCGGGATCAGGTTTGCGAACCCGCTCGTGTTTTCGAGGGTTCGGAGTGCACGGCGCAGTGACGACCGAACACGCTCGCTCGTGCGGAGTTCGCTGTCGGGATCGTGGACGGTGAAATCACTCCCGTACTCGGCGAGTCCCGGCATCCTCTCCTCGTGGAGGCTCGCAAGGACGTCCCCGTTCTCCAGCCGTCGGACCAGGACTTCGATTTCCACGAGGGCCTGGATTGGGGTCATATCACCGGTGGAGAGCCCGTCAGCGACCCGGTCCACGAGCTCTTGCACCCGGTCGTCTTCGGTGAACGCTTTGTTTCGCTCCACGTCGCCGTGCGCGTATTTCGAAACCGCACTCTGGCTGATTCCGAGGGCGTCGGCGACTTCGTTCTGCGTGAGTCCCCGGTCGCGGAGTTCTTCGGCGAGCATCGATCGGATCGTCGGGAGGAACTCCTCGACCACGATTTCTTCGATGAACTTCATCGCTCCTGTCCTCCTTGGGCCTCGGAGTTGTCGAACTCAACGTCGCCCTGTATTCGCGATGCTTGGGGGCCGTCCTGGTCCTGGTACTTCGACCCTCGTTCGGATCCATAGGGACGCTTCGCGGGCCGGGTGAGTTCGGTGAAGATGAGCTGTGAGATCCGGGTCCCGGGCGTGAGCGCTACGGGGGCAGTTCCGAGGTTCGAAAGTTCGAGCGTGATCTGACCCCGATAACCCGGATCGACGATGCCGGCGGTGGCGTGGACGACGACGGCGAGTCGGCCGATCGAGGACCGGCCCTGGACGTGTGCAATGATGTCGGCCGGCACTTCCACCCGTTCCATTGTCGTCCCAAGGATGAAATCGCCCGGGTGGAGGATGAACTCATCGTCATCGTCGATCGTCGTCTCGCTCACGTACTCCTCGACTTCCCGCTCACTGTCTGGGTGAATGCACGGGATATTCGTGTGTTCGAATTCCAGGAACTCTTTGCCCAGTCGGAGGTCGACGCTTGCGGGCTGGACCTGGAGGTCGACATCCGCCAATGGCTCGATCACCAGGTCGCCGTCCCCGAGTCGTTCGAGGATGTCCGCGTCCGAGAGTATCATGTACTGGCCCTGAAGTGGGGCAAGGGTAAAGTTCCCGGTTCGTGGAATCGGACCGGTCAATCCCCGTCCCTACTCGGTCAAGTAAGATTTGAGCGGAGGGCCAGGATTGCGACCAGACCAGAAACGAGATTCATCCGTCCACGATGGATCTGGCGAGCAGTGGCCTGTCCACCGACAAAGACGGACGCGCAGTCGATCGTTCCAAGTAATCACCCATAAGAGAACCCGGCCCGACGGTGGAGACATGAAACAAGCAGTCGTCGCACGTGCAGACCTCGGGATGGGCCAGGGAAAACTGGCCGCCCAAGTCGCCCACGCGTCGCTCATGGCCTACGAGAACGCGGACGACCGAACCCGGAGCGCCTGGAAGGGCGAGGGGCAGAAGAAGGTGGTCCTCCAGGCGAATGGTGAAGCCACGCTCTTCGAGTTGGCGGACGGTGCCGAACGTGAAGGCATCCCCCACGCCGTCGTCCGGGACGCGGGCCACACCGAACTCGAGCCCGGCACCGTGACCGCGCTCGGAGTCGGTCCCGGCGAGGACGACCTCGTCGACCGGGTGACCGGAGACCTCTCGCTGTACTGACGATGCCCGTCTTTCGTTCGCTCCCGTTGGGGGTCGATCCCTGATGCGGCCGGCCCACCCTATCGAGCAGGCCGTTGGCATCGAGCACTACGTCACCGATGTCGACGGGATCGGCGGTCGGATTCGATCCCGTCCAGAGGACTTCCGGGTGAAAGAGATCGAGGGGTTCCCGACCGAACCCGTCGACGCCGATTCGAGCGATTATCCGGACCTCGTTTTCCGCGCGACCCTCCGAAACTGGGACACGAACGACTTCGCGGGCAGGGTGTCCAACCGGCTGGGTATCAGCCGCGAGCGCATCTCTTGGGCGGGGACAAAAGACAAGCGCGCCCACACCACCCAGCTGTTCAGCGTCCGCGGGATCGCTCCCGGCGACCTCCCGAAGATTGACGACGCCGATGTCGAACTCGTCGGCCGTGCGGGCCGGAACATCCATTTCGGGGACCTCCTGGGCAACGCCTTCGAGATCGTGGCTCGGGACGTCGACGCCCCGGAGCGACTTGCCCCGATCACCGACGCGCTCCGCGACTTTGGCGAGACCGGCGAAAGCGGTGGATCCGAGGGAACAGTGAGGCTCCCCAATTACTTCGGCCAGCAACGGTTCGGCAGCCGCCGACCCGTAACCCACGAGGTCGGTCTCGCGATCGTCCGCGGTGACTGGCAGGATGCGGTCATGGCGTACCTCGGAAACCCTCGAGAGACTGAACCCGAGACGACCAGAACTGCGCGGGCGAATATCGAGGAATTGGTCGAGCACGCTGAATTTCTCCCCGACGGGGTCGACTGGCAGGGTGCGCTCGACGCCACCCCGAACCGGCTTGGGTACGAGCGATCAATGCTCCATACGCTCGCCGACGGTGGATCATTCCGGGACGCCATCGAAACCGTCCCCTCGAACCTCCAGCAGCTGTTCGTCCACGCCGCCCAATCGTTTCTCTTCAATCGGATCGTTAGTGAACGGCTCGAGCGGGGGCTTCCCCTGTCGCGACCTGTCGCCGGGGACGTCGCCTGCTTTGCCGATCGCGACGTCCAGACCGACGGCGACGTTGCCGTGCCCGACACCGATCGAACCCAACGTGTCACCGCCCGCCGGGTCGAATCGGTGACACGACACTGCGAGCGAGGTCGGGCGTTCGTGACAGCACCATTAATCGGGACCGAGACCGACCTCGCGGAGGGAGGACCCGGTGAAATAGAGCGGGCCGTTCTAAACGAGGTCGATCTCAAACCGGCGGATTTCGATCTCCCCGATCCGTTTCACTCGACTGGGGATCGGCGAGCGCTGGCCGTCTCCACGCATCTAAACGTCCAGCGCGACCCGGTAACGTTCTCGTTCGCCCTGCCAAAAGGATCGTACGCGACCGTCCTGTTGCGCGAGTACCTGAAGACAAATCCAACTGAAATGGGGTGAGGAGGCCGGTTCATGGTAACCAGATGTCCGGCGAGAGACGCTGGGACTCGGACGGTCCGCCCGAACCGCGCCCCTTTTGCGGCCTCGGCGACTATTCATTCCTGACATGAATTGTGGGGAGTGTGCGTCACCGCTGGAACGGCCGGGCGATTACTGCCTGGTCTGTCGCTCCCCGAACTGCGACACGGTTGTCCTCGACGCCGACCGGGACCGTGCGGGAGTAACGATGGTCGATGAGGGCGAGGTCGTCGGTTCAACGACGATCACCACGACCCCTGAGGACGGCGACGAGTCGGAAGTCGTCGAGTTGCGAAACTTCGCGGGCCGAATCGCGGACGAAATACGCCGGAAACGGCCGGAGGAGGTCTATGCTGCTGGCGACCGAACGGTGGTCCGGGAAGTGCGCGACGATTTGCACTACTCCTTCTATCGCGTGGAAAAGGATGATCCGGTCGGTGCGGTCCTCGACCGAGGGGACGATCGGGCCCTGGCGGTGGACGAACGACCCCCGGTCGAGAAGATCGGCGGTCGACACTCGACCCTGATCGGCGGTCGCGACGGGCGGGATGCCATCCAGACCGTGGCGGGCCATCCGCACGTCAAGAAGGTGATTCCAGGGCCCATCGATGCCGGGGGGAACGGCTCGCAGTCGGGCCTTCGAGCGAAAGCAACCCGGGCCGACGAGAACGGGAACGTTCGCCTGCTGATCCGCAATGGATCGAGTGTGCAGGAAAACCGGATCGTCACCACCGCCCGCGACCGCGACACCGGCGAGCGTGTTCGCGAGGACCTCAACGAGGCGTTGGGCGAGGCTGAACTGCATTAACTGGTCGATCACGATCCGCATCGTTCGGATAGCTGGCGCCATGGCTACCGACCGGGAACTCGTTCTCGCGCAGACCTATGAACTGGCGGGATCGACATCGAACCCATGGATTCCCGGTTTCCATCCCGACGGGCCCCGCTGGCCAAAACAGATACACTCGCCGCCTTGGGCAGGGACCCGAGACCGCCCGAGAAAGTCCTGGCCACAACCGTCGAGGGTATCTCGAGTCCGACCAGAGTGACGAGGAGTTCGCTGAGCGTGGCATGGAAGCGAATCGAGGA
>JBKEGM010000203.1:0-5281 GCA_046710005.1 Natrialbaceae archaeon | reverse complement strand
TCGAAGAGCCATCCCCGATGCCACTTCGGGGCCAGACCGCCCAGCAGGTCGGGACCGTCACGACGGACACCGGCGGGAGTGGCGTGGAGTTTCATACCGTTCGCGAGTATCGCCCAGGTGACCCCTTAAAGCGAATTGATTGGCGTCGCAAGGCCCGGACGGGGGACCTGGCAACAATCGAGTTCCGGGAAGAACGGGCTGCAATCGTCGTGTTCGTGATCGACACGAGGGTCGAAGGATATGTCACGGACGAACATGGCGTTTCAGCAGTCGAACACGCCATCAAAGCCACCGGCGCTCTCGGCCGAGGAATGATGGACGACGGAAACAGCGTCGGGGTCGCCTCGTTCGGCCCGTCGTGGACCTACGTGCCACCGGGACTGGGTCGCAACCACGAAGTCCGACTTCGGGATCGGCTATCGCTCGGTGACGGGTTTTCACCGACCCCGGATCGAAGCAATTTCGTGCCCGGGCTTGCCCTCCGTCGGATCCAGAAACACGCCCCCGATAATGCCCAGATAGTCTTTTGTTCGCCAGTCGTCGACGAATTGGCCGTGGAAACGGTCCGCCGCCTCGAAGCCCACGGGCATGCCGTCACGGTCGTCAGTCCAGACGTCGTTCACCAGGATACCGTCGGGACGAAAGTCGAACGACTGGAACGGGACGAACGAATCAGGAAAATTCGCCTGACTTACGGACGGGTCCTCGACTGGGACGTCCGCGAACCACTGGACGTCGCCCTCGAGGGTGCCCGAAGGCGGTGGTCCCAATGAGCGTACTGGACGAGTTGAGTGTCAGAGGGTTGGCTGACGCCGGGACACGACCGACGACCTACAGCTTCTACATCACCGTCGTGGCTATCGCTGTGAGCGTTGTCGCGGTTGCACCACCGACGGCCGTGAGTCTCCCAACCGTCTTTTCGGGTGCCGTGATACTTGGCGCCGCCGCGAGGTATGGCAACCGAGTGTGGCTGAGTCGTGGGTACGGGGTGATGCTTGTGGGCGGATTGATGCATGGAGCCATGGGTGGTTCGATCTTCTCCACGGTCGGGAGCGTCATCGCGGCGACGGTTGCCTGGGACGTCGCCGAAAACGGCATCGGTATTGCGGAACAACTCGGCACCCAGGCCCCTGCCAGACGGGCGGAACTCGTTCATGCAGGGGCCGTTATTGTCACCGGTCTCATTGCTGCCGCAGCCACCACTCTCGTCATGTTCGTGTTCGCAAACAATCAGCCGCTTCCGGCACTCGTCCTGTTACTCATCGGGCTTGTCTTCGTCCTTGCCTCGGTGCGACAGTAATTCACCGTTTCCCCGCCATTCAGCAAGGACAGGGGAGGAATTGGGTCTGCTGAAAAGTGGAAGGCGATTGCGCTCGAGCCTAATCGACGGTCGGGACCGGCACTTCTTCGAGCACTTCGGAGATGACGTCCCGTTTATCGACGTTTTCGACCGTCGCGTCGGGCGTCAGGATGAGTCGGTGGGCGAGCACGGGTTCGGCGACACGTTTTACGTCGTCGGGAACGACGTACTCGCGCCCGGTGATGACGGCCCTGGAGCGAGCTGTTTCGAACAACCGCTGAGTCCCACGGGGGGAAACCCCGACTTCGACGCGGCGATCCTCGCGAGTCGCCCGGGTGATCCCGATCATATACTCGAAGAGATCTTCTTCGACACGGATGTCCTCGGGAACGCTTCGAAGTGCGTCGACTCGGTCGGGGTCGAGGACGGTCTCGACGGTGGGGCTGCGGGTGGTTCGGCCCGCTCGACGGCGGAGCAGTTCAAGTTCGCCATCGTGGTCCGGATACCCGATCGAAGACTTGACCGTGAATCGGTCCATCTGGGCCTCGGGAAGTGGGAAGGTCCCTTCCTGCTCGACCGGGTTCTGCGTGGCGATGACGAAGAACGGCTGCGGGAGTTCCATCGTCTCGCCGTCGACCGTGGTCTGCCCTTCTTCCATCGCCTCGAGAAGTGCCGACTGCGTCTTCGGCGGCGCTCGATTGATCTCGTCGGCGAGGACGACGTTCGCGAAAATCGGACCGGGCTGGAACTCGAATTCACGAGTTTTCTCGTTGAACACGTGGGTACCGAGGACGTCAGTGGGAAGGAGGTCAGGGGTGAACTGGATTCGGCTAAACGACAGCCCGAGCGCAGTGGCGAAAAAGCGGGCGGTGAGCGTTTTTCCAGTTCCCGGGACGTCTTCGAGGAGGACGTGTCCGTCGGCGAGCAATCCAGTGAGGACCGTTTCGAGAAATTCGCGTTCGGTAATGACTCCTTTTGCGATCTCGTCCAGGACGGCGTCGCATTCGTCACTCGCATCAGTGACGTGCATGTAAGGTGAGGGGTTTCTACAAGCATATATTGTTACCGATCCCCGTTTGCATGGTTTTGACCCGGGAGGGTCGAAACGAAACTGTGTGGAGATTCAAAGGTCGGTGCGTTTGTCCAATCAAATGGCCACGAACCGGCAATCCCTGCTCCATCGTGGTGCTTGACTGAGAAACCTCCTGGATCAGTTCGGCACGCTTTTTCCCGCCCTTGCCTATTGAAGCCGCATGGACCGTCCCGAGATACTGCTGACGAATGACGATGGGATCGGGAGCGTCGGTCTCCAGGCGCTCCAGGCGAGTCTGGCCGACGTCGCGGACGTCACTGTCGTTGCCCCAGCAGAGGACAAGAGTGCAATCGGGCGAGCGATATCCAGCGAGGTGCGAATCGAGAAACATGATCTCGGCTACGCTATCGAGGGCACCCCAACGGATTGCGTGGTGGCCGGTATTGAAGGGTTGGACCTCGATCCCGACCTCGTGGTCGCCGGGATAAACGAGGGGGCAAACATCGGGGCCTACGTTCTGGGGCGTTCGGGAACCGTCAGTGCGGCCGTCGAGGCGGCTTTCTTCGGAATCCCTGCCATCGCCACGTCGCTGTACGTCGATGTCGAGGACGAGGCAGTCAGGGACATCGACTTGACGATTGAGGACTTCGCCGAGGCGATTCGGGCGACGACGTACCTCGTCCAGCACGCTCCCGAGGCCGGCGTGTTCGAGCATGCGGATTACCTGAATATCAACGCTTCGCGCCCGGGCGAAGAACCGGCCGAAATGGTCGTCACCACGCCGTCACGTGCGTACGACATGGGAGCTGTCCGAAACGGCGATGCCATTACGCTCGAAGATAATATGTGGGCCAGGATGGCGTCGGGCGACATTCCGGACGACACAGGCGTCGATCGCCGGGCGGTCGTCGAGGGGACTGTGAGCGTTTCGCCACTGACGGCACCCCATACGACCGAGCACCACGAGGCGCTTGATGCGCTGGCCACGACGTTCTCCGAAAGCGCACCCAAGTGAGGTGGCACGAAAGCGAATGGTTGGAGACGCTACTGGTCGAGGAGTTTTGTTGTAATCCGTATTCACGGAATGAATTCGATCCCGTCGTTCGATCCAACGGGAATTCCAACTACAACTCCCCTCTCACTCGCTGGGTTCGTCCGAGTCAGGGTCGACTACTTGCCAGGCCTCCTCGCTCACGTTTGGCCACACGGTAATAATGGCGATGAGGAGCGATCCGATTAGCCACCCAATAAGGCCCACCAGGTTTGCGAACGCGGACCCGGCCCGGACCGTCTCGCTACCGACGACGCTTACGATGGTTCCCAGCACCAGGCCCCGAAAGGCGCTATTGGGGCTCGACGCGATGACGACGGCCAGTCCCTCCTCGCCGACGATGCCCCCCGCGAGGCCGGCAACGATCCCCAAGTCGGCACCGATCAACAGGACGATCACGAGGACCACGGCGAATGCCAGTGCAGCCCGGGCGGTCCGGGCTACCGTTGAAACGGCGACCGCAGCAGCGAGAACGGCGGCCGCAAAGACGGCTGTCAGGACGATGAACCGAAGATACAGGAAGATCGACCCCGCCGTCTCGTGGCTAGCGACGACACCAGAACCTTGACCACCAGTGCCAGGGACGAGCAGTCCGGCGACGAATAAGGGTATGAGGACGACGATGAGAAGGATCGCAAGCCGTCCGAGGTAGACGCCGAGAACGTAGGAGAGACGCGAGAGTGGATACGTCCCGAGCGCCTCGATCTCCTTACCCGCCGAATCCGCGAGGACGGCACGGTAGCCAAACGCGGTGGCGAGTGGCGGGACGAGGAGTTCGACCGGTGTCAGGAGGTCTACCGTCAGCGGGACGTACCCGCTTTCCCCTCCGGTCCACGATAAGGCGAGAAGGATCGCTCCGTATACCAGGGCAAGGACGACGTACGACCGGGTCCGAATGACGGTCGCCACCTCTCGGTCGACGACTGCGAGCAGTCGGCCGAAACGAGTCGTGCCGTTTACGCCGCTCATACCGATCCCTCCGTCCCGGCCTGGACCGCGAGGCCATCGCTCACCAGTGCCAGGAACGCGTCGTCGAGGGAGTCCGCAGCAGCCATCGACAGGATTTCGTCAGGAGTTCCGTCGGCCACCAGGACTCCACGATCGATGACGGTCACCCTTTCGGCCAGTTCAGCCCCCTGGAGATGGTGCGTCGCGAGGAGCACTGCCGTATTCTGGTCCGCGAGATCCCGGATCGCGTCGAAGACGTGAGCCCGGATTTTGGGATCCAGCCCACTCGCGGGTTCGTCGAGGACCACCAGCGGTGGGTCGCCGAGGATGGCGACCGCGAGGCCCAGCAGACGGCGCATCCCCCCTGAAAGGGCGTCCACCCGCCGTTGGGCAACCACGTCGAGACCGACCCGCTTCAGAACCTCGTCGGGGTCGACCGTCGTCGAAAGGAGTGCCGCATAAAAGTCGATCGTCTCCTCGACCGTGAAGACCCCGCGGAAGGATGGCTCCTGGGGAAGATAGCCGATCGGGCGCTCGCCTTCGGCGCGGACTTCTACCTCCCCGGTGTCTGGAGCGATCACCCCGGCAAGGATCCGGAGCAGCGTCGTTTTGCCCGACCCATTGGGACCGACGAGAGCCGTCACCGCGCTGGCCTCGAGTTCGACGTCGATATCCTGGAGGACGGCGACGGAATCGAACGAATGCTCGACCCCCCTCGCCCGGACGATTGGGTCGCCCGCCGTATCGGCGCCTGCCCTCCTGTTCGATCCAGGCTCTTCCGCCGGCTCTGGGGTCATGACGCACCCTCCGTTCTGGTCACGTTTGCGACGACCGCCGGGCGGGCCGGTTCAGCCAATGGCGCCGTATCCACGACACCCGTCGACCGAAGTCCCGGGACGTGATCCCCATGCCAACGCACGACGTTCACTGCCGGGGACAGCGCCAGGGT
>JBKEGM010000202.1:0-5282 GCA_046710005.1 Natrialbaceae archaeon | reverse complement strand
GCCAGGGCGTGGACTTCGACCGTGGGATCTACAGCGTCGGCGTCGACGAGGATAGCCCATATCGGGAAGTGGTCGACCGGAACTCCCAGTTCGAAGCCACCGACGGGACGATCGACGATTTAGACACTGGAGCCGTCGACGTGGTAATCAACGAGGGAGAGGTGTTCTACGCACCCGATGACGACAAAAGCCGGGCCGCCTACGACGAATTTCGTGGCGCGATCCAGCGACACAACGACTTCCTGATGAGCCAGGAACGAAACGAGTCGGCCGCCTTCCCGATCAACGTTACCCTCGAATACCGGTCACAATCAGTTGACCAGATCCAGGCCGGTGGTCCGGACGATTCAAAAGGGGGCAACGGCGGTGGTTCGGGTGGTGGTGGTGGCGGCGGTGATGGTGACGAAAGCGAATCGGGCAGCGATACTGATTCGGGCAGTGGCGGACTGGGTGTCCTCGACGTCGGCGGATCGGGGCTCTTCGGTGCAGAGACCCAGGGCGCACCAGGAGACATTCAGCCGCCCTTTCCCTTCGGGTCGCTGATCCTGGCGTTTGTGTTCATCGTCCCGATGAACTTCGTCATACAGGCCTACGGCTCCTCGATCATGGAGGAACGGCTCAACCGCCGAGGGGAACTCATGCTCGTCTCGCCGGTCACGCGAGGAGATATCATCGCCGGCAAGACCCTGCCGTACTTTCTCGTCCTGGCGATCGTGACCGTCGCGATTGCCGTGGCCGTCGGCGGGAGTTGGCTCTCGGTCGCCGCCGTCCTTCCGATCGCCCTGCTCTTCTTGGCGACGGCGTTTGTCGGCGGGATGTTCGCGCGGTCCTTCAAGGAACTCTCGTTCGTGACGGTGTCGCTGTCAGTGTTTCTTACCTCGTACGTGTTCCTTCCGGCGATCTTTACTGAAGTGACGCCGATCGCGCTCATCTCGCCGCTGACGGTGGTTGTTCGGGACCTGGCAGGAAGCAGCGTCACCGTCGTCGAGTTCCTCTTCTCGGTCGGGCCGTTCCTCTTCTCGGCCCTGATCCTGTTCGGGCTCGGTGCCGGCGTCTACCGCGAGGAAGATATGTTCACCCAGCGGGCGATCCCGCACAAGGTCCTGGACGCGGTTGTGAGTCAGGTCCGCGGGCGCCGGTCGATATTCCTCCTGAGCGTCGCGTTCATTCCCTTCGTGATGGTCGTCGAACTCCTCGTGGTTGCCGCAACCTTCCCCCTGAGCCAGGCCATCACCGGCAACCCGCTGTTGAACTGGCTGGGAATCGTCCTGTTGTTGATGGCGGTTGCAGTTGTTGAGGAACTCGCCAAGAGCATTCACGTCTACGCCGGGTTCGCCCATGCGAGATTCGAGCAAACGATTACTGTCGCGATCGTCATGGGCGCGCTGGCCGGGGCCGGCTTTTTCGTCGGGGAAAAACTCGTACTTGTAGCGCAACTGGTCGGGCTCCAGGAGTACGTCGTCGGACAGGCCGCGTTCGGCGTCGGTAGCGGGGCCGGCGCCCTTTCACTCGGCCCGATCACCGGACTGGCACTCCTGCTGGCACCGCTCGTCCTCCACGCGGTAACCGCAGCCATCTCGGCGGTTGGGGCCAGTCGCGGACGGCGGGGCTGGATGGCGGGGCTATTCGTGGCCATCATCGTTCACCTGGCCTACAACCTCACGGTGCTCTCGATGGCCTATGGCCAGGGGGTGATGGGCGGTGGCATCTGAAGATCGTTCACGGATGCCAGCCATTCGAGCCCGGTTGGCCATCGCGAAGCGGGAATTAGCGTCGCTCAAGTCGGAGAAAACGATCGTCCTTGCACTGTTGATTCAGTTGTTCGTCGCTGCCTTCTCGTCGTTCCTGGTCGTCGGGCTGGTTTCGATGTACGACCCCGGATCCTCCGGGGAAATCACGGTCGAAGCTGGGGTGGTTGGCGAGGACGCTAATGACCTTTCAGTCGTGCTGTCCCAGGAGGACGGCATCACTCCCCAGACGTTTGCCTCACAATCGCAAGCAGAAACCGCGTTCCAGAACGGGCAGATCGACGCGATTTTGATAACCCACGCTGGCGACGACGGGCCGGATGCCAGTGCCATCCAGGTCGAGGCGATCGTCGCGGAGGGGTCCATTCGGACGACGATGACCGTTGTCCAACTCCAGAGTGCCCTCAAGGCCTACGAACGGGTCGAGCGCCTGGACCGACTCGAGAATCTCGAGCGCCACCACCCACTATCGCTTCCCGAACGGATCACGGCCAGCCCCTACTTCGGGTTCACCTATACGATCCTGATCCCGCTGCTGATGTTCCTCCCGGTATTCATCAGCGGGTCGATTGCGGTCGACTCACTAACCGAGGAAATCCAGCGAGGCACGCTCGAATTGCTCCGGGTCGCGCCAGTGACCACGTGGGATATCATTGACGCCAAACTCATCGCAACCGCCACGCTGGCGCCGATCCAGGCCGGGGCCTGGCTCCTCTTGTTAACCTTCAACGGGATCACCGTCGCCCATCCACTGGCAATCATCGTGGTGGTTGCGGGCCTCTCGCTCGCCGTGGTCATCGTGGGGCTGTCGTTGTCCTTGCTCGCCCCCGACCGCCGCCAGGCACAGTTCCTGTACTCGACCGGCGTCCTCGGAATCGTGACGCTCACGACCTTGCTGCCCGAGCATCCCGCCAATACGATCGCCCGGCTAGCCATCGGGAGTCCAGGATCGTCGACCTGGGTGGCGGTCGTTGGGTACCTCGCGATGGGGGTCGGCGCGTACATCATCATCCGGTTCGTCGTCGCACAGATCGATCTCGAGGGGATCGAATGAGCCTGCAGGGACCCCGCCACAGATACCGAGACCCACGCTTTTGACGAAGGGGATCGTACCCGGTGGACATGGAGTACACCACCCTCGGCGACACTGGCATGGAGGTCAGCCGGATCTGCCTCGGTTGCATGAGTTTCGGGACGAGCGACTGGCGCGAGTGGGTCCTCGACGAGGACGAGAGCCGCCCAATCATCGAGCGGGCGATCGAACTCGGGATCAATTTCTTCGACACCGCGAACATGTATTCTGTCGGCGAGTCCGAGCGCGTCCTGGGGAAGGTCCTCGAGGAGTACGATCGCGACCGATTCGTCGTCGCGTCGAAGGCTTTCTTCCAGATGGACGCAAACGATCCGAACTCGGGTGGCCTCTCCCGGAAAGCTATCGAACAGGAACTCGCGAACTCGCTGGATCGGCTGGGGATGGACACGCTCGACCTCTACCAGATCCACCGCTGGGACTACCAGACGCCGATCGAGGAGACCCTGCGCGCGTTGGACGACGCTGTGCGTCGCGGCCAGGTCCGCTATATCGGCGCCTCGTCGATGTGGGCCCACCAGTTCGCCGACGCGCTCCACACCAGCGACAGCCTCGGCATCGAACGGTTCGTCACGATGCAGAACCACTACAACCTGGTGTACCGCGAGGAGGAACGCGAGATGCTCCCGCTCTCCGATCGCGAGAACGTCGGCGTGATTCCGTGGAGTCCCCTGGCGAGAGGCTATCTCACCCGCCCACACGTCGAGTTCGAGTCCACCACTCGGGGGAAGACCGACGACTATGCCCACGAACACCCGTATGCGGAGGGCGGCGGCCAAGAGATCAACGAGCGCGTGCAGGACCTGGCCGACGAGAAAGAGTTGACCATGGCCCAGGTCAGCCTTGCGTGGTTACTCCACAAAGAATGGGTCGATGCGCCCATCGTCGGCACGACGAACGTCGACCACCTCGAGGACGCCGTCGAAGCGGTGGACGTGGACCTGACCGACAGCGAAATCGATTACCTCGAGGAACCCTACGAACCGGTGCCCATCAGTGGGCACCAGTGAGGATGGTGGTCGGTGGATCGCTTCCAACTGGTTCGGCACAAACGGGACCCTCACCGGTCGCACAGTGAGATCGATCGCAAAAATCGGGCTCGAATCGATCGGAGAACCGCGACGGGGAACCGACCGCTTATGCGGAGTTGGTCATCCCGCCGTCGATGATCATCGATTCGGCGTTGATGTAGTCCGACATATCGCTGGCGAGGAACACCGCGGCGTCGGCGATGTCCTCTGGGTCGCCGAACCGGCGGGACGGGATCGTCTGCAGGTAGCCCTCCCCCTGGTCGGTCCCGACGATTGGCACGTCGTCGGTCGTCATCTCGGTCTCGATGACGCCTGGGTGGATCGCGTTCACGTTGATGCCCGCATCGCCGAGCGCGTCGGCGAGCGAATAGGTCATCAATCGAACCGCTCCCTTCGAGGTGCAGTAGGAAGCAAAGCCACCCGTTCCCTCCAAGCCGGCCACGCTCGAGAGGTTGATGATCGACCCCTCCACGTCGTTCTCGATCATCTTCTGGCCGGCCGCCTGGGCGCCGAAGAACGTGCCCTTGACGTTGATGTCCATGAGTCGATCGAAGTCCTCTGGCGTCACCTCGAGGAACTCCTCGCCTCGGAAGATGCCGGCGTTGTTCACCATGATCGAGACGCCGCCGAACTCGTCGGCCGCGTCCACAGCAGCCCGGACTTCGTCGACGTTCGAGACGTCGCACTCGACGAATGTTGCCTCGGCATTCGTTTCGGCCTCGATCTTCTCGTGGGTCGGCGTCCCGCCTTCGCGGGGTTCCGATTGGATGTCCGCAACGACGACATCGGCACCCTCCACCGCGTACATCAGGGAAATTTCGCGTCCGATGCCGCTCGCACCGCCGGTGACCACTGCTACGTGGCCGGAAAGCATGTCCGGCATACATCGAAGTAAGGTCCGAGACCGCTTAATATTACTGTGAGATGATATATCATGAGAAGATAAGGCCACGGGTTACGATAGCATATCAAAAGAATCCCGACTGGATGTTGCCACGGGTTCGATTCGAGACCAAAACTTCCATCAATCCAAAACGTCGTCTGCCACCCGGCTAACCGCCTCGTAATCCTCGTCAGCGTACGCGATGAACCGAACCTCTTCAAGGGTGATCGGGTCATGTTCGGCGATCGTTTCGGCGATGAAGCGGGCACCGTCAACGAGGTCAAACCCGGCGACACCACAGCCAATCGCCGGGATAACGAGCGATTCTGCACCCAGATCATCGGCTTTCTCGAGCGTGTTTCGTGTCGCGTCCCGGATGCTCTCCTGGGTGGCCTTCCCGTCACCGTAATGGGGCATCGCGGCTGCGTGAATAACCCACTCGGCGTCGAGAGCATAGGCGTCGGTCACCGCCACGCCGCCCAGGTCAACCGGACCCTTCGAGACCGCTTCCTCGTTGATCTCTCCCCCTG
>JBKEGM010000201.1:0-5284 GCA_046710005.1 Natrialbaceae archaeon | reverse complement strand
ACGGCGACGTCACCGTCGTAGTCGTCGACGTATTCACAGGCAGCGTCGACATCGTCGAACACCTCGAAGTCGGGCCACCCCGGAACGTCGTTCGATTGCATGAATTCCCGTTGCCAGGCCTTGTCCGTCTCGATCCTGGCCTCGTCGGCGTGGGGTCCAAACGCATAGATGTCGGCTGCATCCAGTTCGTCGGCGAGCCCCGCCTCGAGTGGTGCCTCTGGCCCGATGATCGCGGCTGTCGCCCCGATTGTCTCGCCGTAGTCGACGACCGCTTCGGTGTCGGTTTCGTCGATGGTGGTGAACCCGTCGGCCAGGTCCGCGATACCCGGATTCCGATTGCCGGCACAGGCATACAGGTCACAGTCATCGGCCAGTGCCCGGGCGATGGCGTGTTCTCGCCCGCCTCCGCCGACCAGGAGTATCGTCTCCGTCATATCCGAATTGCCTGCCCGAAACTGCCTAAACCTTGCCTTTCACACGGGTGGGGTATCTGCGGTCGTGGACTCATCCCCACTCCCAGTCACTTCCCAGGGTCGGGGGTGGAATCGGCTGGCGTATCGGGTTCGGGTCGATCGGTATCGGCCTCTTCGACGCTGCCAGACCCTGGATCTTCCCCCTCGTTTGCCGGCTCCGGGAAGTATGGGAGCAGTTCGTCCTCGAAACAGGTCGGGCAGACATAGTAATCCCTGACCCCGTCTTCGGACTTGGAATTGAGCATGACGTGGGCGGCGTCACCCAGCGCGACGGTCGCCCCGCAGATACCACACTCCTCGGCCGGCATGGTTATCGCTCGGCACTTCGTGACGTGGTAACAAAATAGTTGCCCGGGATTGACCGACTAAATCGGACGAAAACGATATCTGATTTCCCCGTGACGAATCGGTCATGACGATCCTTGCGCCGATCGACGGCTCAGAGTCGAGTTTCCGTGCGCTCGAACACGCGATCGACATGGCGGATCGGCGAGAGACGACAGTCAAGGCCGTTCACGTCACTGATTACCAAACAGAATCGACGGAACAACTCACGGATAGGGCCCGCGGGCTGCTCATCGATGCCGAAATCGGGGGCGAGGTCGAAGTCGTCAACCGCTTTGGCACGTTCCGGAACTCCTCGAGCGTCGGGAACGCGATCGTCGAAATCGTCCGGGAACACGATTACGACCACGTGGTCGTCGGACATCACCGGACCGGGAAAGTCGGGCGCATTCTTCTGGGCAGCGCCGCCCGCGAGATCATCAACGCCGACGAGGTGCCAGTAACGGTCGTTCCCTCCGGAGAGTAGTCGACGCCCGATTTGCACCGGTCGGGGAGGGCGAGGTTTACAGGCCTTCGGTCAAAGGGGCGGGCATGAGCGACCCGACCGCCCGCAATCGCCTCGACGAGGAGGCCAGCCCGTACCTGCGACAGCACGCGGACAACCCCGTCAACTGGCAACCCTGGGACAAGGACGCACTTGCAGCCGCCAGGGAACGGGACGTCCCGATATTCCTCTCGGTCGGCTACTCGGCCTGCCACTGGTGTCACGTCATGGAAGACGAGAGCTTCGAGGATGACAGCATCGCCGAACTCCTGAACGAGGACTTCGTGCCGATGAAGGTCGATCGTGAGGAGCGCCCGGACCTTGACCGCCTCTACCAGACGGTGGCGCAACTCACCAGCGGCCGCGGTGGCTGGCCGCTCTCGGTCTTTCTCACGCCCGAGGGCGAACCCTTCTACGTCGGGACGTACTTCCCGCCAGAACCCAAGCGTGGGATGCCTGGCTTCCAAGATCTGCTCGGTCGCATCCGCGACTCGTGGAACGATCGGGAGGAACGCCAGGAGATGGAGCGTCGGGCCAAGCAATGGACCAGGGCCATGGACGATCAGCTCGAAGCGACGCCCGACCAGCGCGAACGACCCGCCGACGATTTCCTCATCGATGCCGCTGACACCGCCCTCCGGGGTGCCGACCGGGAGTACGGCGGGTGGGGAAGTGGCGGCCCGAAGTTCCCACAACCGGTGCGCATCGATCTCCTCCTGCGGGGATACGACCGCACAGGAACCGACGCCTATCGCGCGGTGGCCATCGAGACGCTCGACGCGATGGCCGACGGCGGGATGTACGATCACGTCGGTGGCGGGTTCCACCGGTATGCGACCGACCGGGAGTGGACGGTTCCCCACTTCGAGAAGATGCTCTACGACAACGCCGAACTCCCCCGGCGCTACCTCGCGGGCTACCAGCTAACCGGGGAGGATCGGTACGCCGCGGTCGTCCGCGAGACGTTCGCCTTTCTCGAACGGGAACTTCGGCATCCCGACGGTGGGTTCTTTAGTACCCTCGACGCCCAGAGCGTTCCACCCGACGCCGCGGAATCGGCCGACGCCGACGATGGGGAAGCGGTCGAGATGGCGGAAGGCGCGTTCTACGTGTGGACGCCGGCCGGGATCCAGGCGACGGTCGAGAACGATCTCGCCGCCGATCTGTTCTGTGACCGGTACGGGATCACTGAGGGCGGGAACTTCGAGGGCGGGACGACGGTCCTCACCATCGACGCCGATATCGGGACGCTCGCCGACGACTACGACCTCCCGCCAGACGAGGTGCGACAGTTGCTCGACGTGGCCCGGAAGGCGGTTTTCGACGCGCGCGAAAGGCGGCCGCGGCCCCGTCGTGATGAGAAGGTGATCGCGGGCTGGAATGGGCTCGTGATCTCGGCGCTTGCGGAGGGGGCGCTCGTTCTCGACGCCAAGTATGCCGACATCGCAGCCGACGCCCTCGGGTTCGTCCGTGAGCACCTGTGGGACGAGGATGCTGAACGGCTCGCCCGGCACTCCAAAGATGGCGAGGTAAAGGGCGAGGGATACCTGGAGGATTACGCCTTCCTGGCCCGGGGCGCGTTCGACCTGTACCAGGTCACCGGCGAGGTCGAGCACCTCGCGTTCGCGATGGATCTCGCTGCGGTCATGCGCGAGGAGTTCTGGGACGACGAGGCAGGAACGCTTTTCTTCACCCCGACCACCGGCGAGGCCCTCGTCACCCGGCCGCAGGAACTTCGCGACCAGTCGACACCCTCCAGCACGGGGGTCGCGGCGGACGTCCTCCTCTCGCTGGATCACTTCCGGCGAGACGACGTGTTCCACGAGATCGCGGAGGCCGTCGTCGAAACCCACGGGACGCAAATGGAATCCAGCCCGCTCGAATACGCCACGCTCACGAGGGTTGCTGACCGCCTCTCCCGCGGCGATCTGGAACTGACGCTGGTGGCCGACGAGATTCCCGCCCAGTGGCGCGAGGAGCTGGCAGCCACGTTCATGCCGGATCGACTCCTCGCGCCCAGACCCGCGACGGACAAGGAACTCGAATCGTGGCTGGACACTCTTGGCCTCGATTCGGCACCGCCGATCTGGGCCAATCGGGAGGCGCGTAACGGCGAACCCACCGTCTATGCTTGTCGGGACTTCACCTGTTCGCCCCCGGAGACGGATCTGCGGTCGGCGCTAGACTGGGCTCGGTCGAACGTTGGCGCTGAGAGCTAAACGCGGTCGATGGCAGGACTGACCGGTCCTTATGTCCCTGCCAATATTTTTCCGTCGGCACGTTCGAGTTCCAAGTATGTCAGAGGACCGGAAGGGCCGCCTGTATGGAATTCTGAGCCTCGTTCTCTCGACGATCGGAATCGGCGGATTCGTCCTCTGGTGGCTGGGCCTGATCTGACCGCGGTTCGCCGGACCAGACCAATGGCTTCCCATCCATCCAGGGTATTCCGGATGGGGTCCAGGTGAACGTGGTAGGCCTATTCGTTCGTTTCGGGAATCTCGACGGTGGCTGCTAGCTGATCGGCCAGTTCTTCCGCAGCCGACCGCTCCCCCGACTCGACGAATCGGGCGACGACGTCGCCGTCGATTTCGATCACGATCGTGGGAATGTATTCGATGTCGTACGCCTCGACCAGTTCCCCGTGCTTGTCTCGGTCGACCGGGTAGGTTTCGATTCGCTCATCGGGGATTACCGCGGCCGAGAGCGCTGCAGCGAAGTCCGGTAACTGGGTGCGGCAGTCGGGACACCAGTCGGCGCCCCAGACACGGACGGTCATTCGGTCCCGGAGGGCCGAGAACCGTCTGACGACGGCCTCGTGGGCGTCGGGGTCCCAGGTCGGGGTCGGTTGCATCGTTTCCATGGGCATCGTTGCGTATTCGTTAGCGGCATCGAGGTTAAAGCCCTCGCTCGTCTGTGTCCGCCGGACGCGGGTTCTGGTATTGCCGCCCCCGGCAGGGATTTACGGTTCTCCCGCGTACCCTTTGGCCATGAAGACCTCGATACTCGCGACGATCGGGACGCCACTCGTCCAGGTCGACGGGCCGCCGGGCGCAACCGTCGCCGCGAAGGTCGAGTCGGCCAACCCGGCCGGGTCGGCGAAGGACCGTCCTGCGCTATCGATGATCGAGGCAGCCGAGGAAGCGGGCGAACTGGAACCTGGTGACGCCATCGTCGAGCCAACGAGCGGCAACACCGGGATCGGCCTCGCCATGGTCGCTGCGTCGAAGGGCTATGACCTGACGCTCGTGATGTCCGAGTCTGCCTCCGTGGAACGGCGACAATTGATGCGGGCCTACGGGGCGGCCGTCGAACTCGTCGAGGGGGATATCGGGGAGGCTCGTGACCGGGCCGACGAACTCGAAGCCGAGGGCGCGCTCCAGATCGGGCAATTCGAGAACCCCTCTAACCCCGACGGACACTACCGGACCACCGGCGAGGAAATCGTTGCACAGGTGGGCGACCGGACGATCGACGCCTTCGTCGCTACGGTCGGCACGGGTGGCACGCTCTCCGGGACGGGTCGGCGCCTGCGCGAGGAATACCCGTCCGTCGAAATCGTGGGTGTCGAACCCGACGGAAGTCCCGTCCTGTCGGACGGCGTGGACGCCGCCGGGGAACACGATTACCAGGGCATGGGACCGGGATTCGTCAGCGACAATCTCGACCTCGAGGCTCTCGACCAGGTGGAGACGGTCCCCCTCGAGGACGCCGAGGCCGAATGTCGACGACTGGCTTGTGAGGAGGGACTGCTCGTGGGGCAATCGTCCGGTGCAGCGAACCTGGCAGCCAAACGGGTCGCGGAACGAATCGTCGACGACCCCGACGCCGTCCATGGTGCGGAGCCACTCGTGGTGACGGTATTCCCGGATAGTGGTGAGCGGTACCTCTCGACGGAGCTGTTCGATTGAGTGGTCCCTGAGGAAATGGCGCTGCGTCAATCGAATTCGTCCTGGTTCACCCTGACGAGCACGGTTTCGTCCAC
>JBKEGM010000200.1:0-5285 GCA_046710005.1 Natrialbaceae archaeon | reverse complement strand
TCGGCCGCTTCCTTCACGGCGTTGCCGCTGATGTAGGTGGTCGAGGAGGCGTAGGCGCCGTAATCGTGCGGGGTCGTATCGGTGTCTGCGGCTTCCACCACGACGTCGTCGAGGTCACACCCCAGGACTTCGGCCGCGATGCGCGCCATCGCCGACTCGGCGCCGGACCCGATGTCGACGGCGCCAGTCTGGAGGACGAACGACCCGTCCTCGTTCATCTTGATCTGGGCGGCGGCGAGTTCGTCGCCGGCGACGCCGCTGCCCTGCTTCGTCAGTGCCATGCCGATCCCACGGTGGCGGTGCTGGTCGTCGGGATGATCGACGTCGCCATAGCCGATCGCTTCCTTCCCGCGTTCGATGCATTCCTCCAGCCCGCAGGACTGGATCACGTGGGCCGCGCCTTCCCCAGCAGTGATGGCCGAAATCTCGTCCCGATCGCCTTCCCGGGCGTGATGTTGCTGGCGGAACGCCAGCGGATCCACCCCGATTTCGTGGGCGACTTCGTCCAGGTGGCTCTCCAGAGCCCAGGTGCCCTGCGGGTTCCCGTAGCCCCGCTGGGCTCCGGGCACTGGCTTATTCGTATGGACGGCGTCCGCGGCATACCGGACGTTCGGAATCCGAGGGTAGACCGGGAGCGGCTTTTTGCCGATGGCGGCCGTGACCGTGAGTCCATGCGGACCGTACGCCCCGGCGTTACCGAGGGCGTCGAAATCCGTCGCCAGGATCTCCCCGTCCGACGTGACCGCCGTCTTGAGTTCGACCGCGGCCTCGCGACGGAACCGCATCGCGGTGAATTCCTCCTCGCGGCTCATCTCGACCATGACCGGCCGATCGGTCGCCTGGTGGAGCGTCATCGCGACCGGTTCGAGCAGCATCGACTGCTTCCCGCCGAACCCTGACCCGAGGGCGGGCTTCGTGACGCGCACGTCCCTGATCGGCACGTCGAACAGGTGCGCGACCTGACGGCGGACGTGGTTGGGCACCTGCGTGCTGGAGAGCAGGTGATAGCGGTCGTCCTCATCGGTGTAGACCAGCGTCGCGTGAGGCTCCGGGATGCAGTGAGACTGGTACTGGGCCTCGTACTTCCCCTCGACGATTACCGCGTCGTCTCGCTCTTTGGCCCTCGCGAAGGCGGCCTCGACGTCCCCGATCTCGCCCCCGACGTGCATTTCGCGGTTCCGTTCGTAGTCGTGACCGACCTGTTTGTTCTCGACCTCCTCGGGGTCGTGGAGTTGGGGAGCGTCCGGCTCCATCGCCCGTTCGAAGTCGAGCAGCGGTTCGAGTTCCTCGTACTCCACCTCGATCTTCTCGATCGCCCGGTCGGCAACATCGGCGTCCTCGGCGGCCACGGCCGCGATCGGGTCGCCCACGTATCGGACTTTCTCCCGGAGGATCCGCATGTCGTACGGCGAGGGTTCGGGATAGGACTGCCCGGCCGAGGTATACGGACGGTCCGGCACGTCGTCGCTCCACGGCGTCAGGACGGCGTACACTCCGTCCATCTCCTCCGCCGCCTCGGTGTCGATCGATCTCACGTAGCCGTGAGCGATTTCCGACCGGAGGAGCTTCCCTTTCGCCACGTCCTGGAAGTCGTACTCGTAATCCGCCGTGTACTTGACGTCACCCGTGACCAGTTTCTCGGCGTCGAGTTTCGGTCTTCGGTCCGAAACAACGTCGAAATCTTCCTCAGCCGCGGCTTCCTCGGACGGGTCCGGCGGCCGTTGTTTGCTCATATCGAATCACCTCCGTCGATCGAACTCCGTTCAGGCGGATCGCCCCTCGACCCACCGTCGGCGGCGAACCGATCGGCCTCCATCCGGTCGGCGGCGTCGAGGACGGCCTGGACGATCTTTTCGTACCCGGTACACCGACAGAGGACGTCGTCGATCGCTTCGCGGGCTTCCGCCTCGGTCGGGTTCGGGTTGTCCGCCAGGAACGCCTTCGCGGTCATTACCATGCCTGGCGTACAGTAGCCACACTGGACGGCGGACCCATCGACGAACGCCGCCTGGATCGGGTGGAGGTCGTCCTGCGATCCGAGTCCCTCGATGGTTTCGACGGTGGCTCCTTCGATATCCGTGACAGCCACGTCGCAGGCTTCCACGGGGTCCCCGTCGACGAGGACGCGACACATCCCGCACTCGCCGTTGTCGCAAGCCCGATTGGTTCCCGTGTACCCGTTCCGGCGTAACACATCGAGCAAAGGGTCGGTCGGCGCAACGTCGAACGTTCGCGGCTCCCCGTTGATTGTGAGTTGGAATTCCATGAAGATATCACGCACCAATGTCGGTTGCCAGTCACAACTTAACGGTGTGTCATATAATACCTGACGCGCAGTCCAAGAATCAAAGAACAGGCCCCGTGGGTGCCTACGGTATTCGATCCGCCGTCCAGTCCGGATCCAACAGTTCGATAGATCCTCTCGACGCGGTGGTCCCCCATGAGTCAGGCTTCACATCGACCGTCTGGCACGAAAGAGGGACCCCAACCGAGTTCGGTCCCACAGTCCTCACGGCCCCCTCGCCGTCTGGGTCCTGACGGTCGCCGTGGCCTTCGCGACGGCGATGTTTCGCGAAGTGGTCATCGCCCCATCGACGTCCTCACTGACCGCGCACCAGATCAGCACGGCCACGCTGATCGCCATGCTGGCGCTTGTCTCCTCCGTCTATTTCACCCGAGGGGCGTTCGAACACACCCGGACGGAACTGATCGGCGTCGGGGGGCCGTGACTCGGCCTGACTGCTGCCTTCGTGTTCCTGTTCGGCCATCACATCGCGGACGACAACTGGTCGGCCCTCCTGCAGAACTCCGAACTGCTCGCCGTCTCCGTGTTGGTCTTCGCCCCCCTGACGATGCTGGTCGCGCCACTGCTCTTCGGGTACGACCTGTGATGGTGAAGTGTTGGGGCGGTGAAATTTACGATCGCTCTGGAACCCGTTCCCAGAGCGACGGCAGATCTTCGATTCGTTCCCATCCGGCCG
Organism: Natrialbaceae archaeon; assembly: GCA_046710005.1. Classification (GTDB taxonomy): domain Archaea; phylum Halobacteriota; class Halobacteria; order Halobacteriales; family Natrialbaceae; genus DATFIX01. The sequence continues at coordinate 2,304 of JBKEGM010000200.1, read as the reverse complement.
GTTCGGAAACGTCCTCATCGATCACCGTGAGGTGCTCGAAGTAGTCGTCGAGGACAGCCTCGCGCTCCATCGCCAGTGGTGGGGTACAATAATCCTCCTCGACCCAGACTGCCTCGTCGGTTTTGGGATCCAGCCGGGCCTCCGTTAATGACCGCGTCATGGCCTGGCCAAACGGGTCCATTTGTTCGATTTCGCCCTCGTCGAGGCGCTCTTGGAGTTCTGGCAGTCGGTCCTCGATCGGCCGCGCCCGAACGAATCGGTACGGCATACGCGGAATTATGGACCAGGACGGCATAAGAAAGGCGTCATTCTGACCCATGGGCAGCGCCACGGGGCGAGTCTCGCGTCCTCGCTCGGAGCAGAAGCGGTGGGGCTGGGATTTGAACTCGTCGAGACGGTCCTGCTCGTTCCCTTCGCTCGCAGCGCGGGCTGCGACTCGTCTGCTCAAATCCCAGCGTATACCCGTCGCTCTTCGCGTAATTGCTCAGAGCGACGGTGGGGCTGGGATTTGAACCCAGGAGGCCTCAAGGGCCACCTGCTCTCAAGGCAGGCGCAATAGTCCGCTCTGCCACCCCACCTCGATATATGATTCTCGGTCCGTATTTTAAGAGTTGTCGATCACTCGCGGAGCAGTTCGGGGCCCTCGTCGCCGGGCACCGTTCGGAGGCCGAGGTCTTCGATGACCGCCGCTGTAAACTCGGGCACGGCACTGCCTGCCGTCCCTCGAGCCTCGACGATAGCCACCAGTTCGCGGAGGTCGGCCCCGGTTTCGACCATCGGGAGCATCTCCACAAAACCGACGTCGAGGCCCGCGTCGCGTCCCCGTCTGGCCAGGGTTGCAATCTCTGGGTGTTCATAGGCGTCCTCGAAGTCGATCGGCTCCGAGAACCCGGCGTAGTAGACCCGACCGTCTCCGGCCGGGCCGAGGACAACTTCGTTGCTCCGGAGTTTCATCGCGGCGGCGTCGACGAGGGTTCGACCGATCAATGGGGCCGTTCCGGGCAGGGCGCCGGCCGTCCGGACCGCTTCATCGCGAAGCAGGTGGGTGATCGTGTTGCCGACGCGCGCCGCGAACGTCGACCCGACCTGGCGCTCGAATCGCGCGGATTTGGGGTCTTCGAGAGCGTCCGCCGCGACCGCTCTGAGGGCCGCTTCGGCGTTTTCAACCCCGGCTTCATCGGGGAGATCCGCCGCTGGACGATAGTTCACCAGAAGGTCGCCACCACTCGCCTCGATCGCGCCGAACGTGTCCTTTAAGAACGCCTCGTAAAGCGTCGCGGCCTCGGCAGCCGACACTGGCGCCGACTCTGGCAGGTTCTCGAGCACGATCCCTTCGCGTGGCGGCGTCGCAAGGACGGCCAGGATGGTCATGGAACGCCTTCGGGCAGCGACGCCCTTGAAGCCGCCGTTTTTTATGCAATCCCGTTCACACTCTGCGTATGGACTGGCTGAAAGTACTAGGCTGGCTGGCGGCACTGGTCGTCGCCCTCGGGACGGTCGGCGCCCTCGCCGGCATGGCGACTCGAACGCTCGACGGTCCGAGTCCGATCCTCGTTCTCGCACTGACGGCGGCGTACGTCGGCTTTGCTTCACTCGCAGGCATGTTCCGATCCGGTGGCCTCTCGACGGCCTACTGGTAAGTGGTTCAAACAGTTGGTGTCGAGGACACAGGAACAGCTTGAAGGAAACGCCACCCGAGGTGGACTTTTCACCTCCCTGTGGCTAACCGGAAGCATGTCAAGCCCTGACGAACCCGGAGACAGCGCTGTCGAGAGCGCGCCGGCCGTCAAGGAGGCGCTGCATACCACGCTGGAAGTTTCCTTCGAGGACGCTGTCCCGCACGTCCAATTGGAACACGAACTGGCAGGGTTCGAGACCGTCGCCGTGACCCGACTCGACCGGATGATCGAGGGCGTTTTGGAGGAGGAGTTTCCCCGAACCGCCTTGCTGGTGGTCAGTCACGCAGAAATCGCGAAGCAGGCCCTCGAGATCGATCCAACGTTGGCGGCGATTTTGCCATGTGTCACCAGCCTCGATGAGGACGAGGCGGGACGCGTTCACGTTCATCACCTGTCGACAACGAAGGCGATCCGGGACCTCGGGGCCGCACCAGGTGAGCCGGCAGCCGTCGAGACCCTCGTCGAGATGACTGGCGAATTGATGACGGCGGTCTGGGAAAACGTCGAACGGCACGCGCCGGAGATGGAATGACGGAGCGTTAGTCCTCGCCGTCGCGGTCGCTCAACCCGCCCCTGGCTTTGATATTCATGATGTTTCTGACGGCCAGGTAGATCTCTCGTGGAC
>JBKEGM010000199.1:0-5294 GCA_046710005.1 Natrialbaceae archaeon | reverse complement strand
TGCACTTCGTGTGCAAAGTCGAAATCGACGTGTCAGAGTCGCCCGGTGAGAAGACGGTGGGTGTTGACCTCGGTATCAACAACTTCGCAGCCCTGGCCTACGAAGACGGCCACGCCGAGTTGTATCCGCTGAACTGCCTGAAGCAGGACGACTACTACTTCAGCAAACGGATTGCTCGGTGTGACGACTCCGACTCAGAGCAAGCCACTCGGTTAAACCAGAAGAAGTCGGCGCGTCGCACCCACTACTTCCACACGCTCTCCAAGCAGATCGTTCAGCGATGTGTGGACGAAGGTGTTGGAACGATTGTGGTGGGCGACCTCTCGGGTATCCGCGAGGACGAGGAGAACGGCGAGGCGAAGAACTGGGGCAAGCACGGCAACTTGGACTTGCATTCATGGGCGTTCGACCGCTTCACCGACCTGCTCAAATACAAGGCAGAGATGGACGGCATCAGGGTTGAGGAAGTGTCTGAGCGTGACACGTCGAAGTCGTGTTCGTGTTGTGGACGGAAGCGTGATGCGAACCGTGTTGAACGCGGGTTGTACGTCTGCGATGAGTGTGAAACGGTAGCGAATGCGGACGTGAATGGGGCAGAGAATATCCGCCAGAAAGTATCTCCGAGTTCAGCGAGTGTTTCGGTGAATAGGAGTAACGGCTGGTTGGCACAGCCTTCGACGTTCTTGTTTGACAAGGAGACTGGTGCGTTCGCACCACAAGAACAGGTCACGTCGTAAACCACAATATCCCAACACGGGAATCCTCGCCCTTCAGGGCGGGGAGGATGTCAAGCCAGCGCGAGATTGTCGGCCGCTTCGAGGAGTTCGTGATATCGGTTTCGGATCGTCACCTCGGAGATGTCCGCGACGTCACTGACCGCTGCCTGAGTGGTTTTCTCATTGGTGAGCAACGAGGCGGCGTACACTGAAGCTGCTGCGAGTCCGACCGGCGACTTGCCGCTGTGGACGCCTTTTTCCTTGGCGTTCTGGAGGAGTTGACGGGCCCGGTGTTCGGCTTCGTCGGAAAGTTCGAGGCCAGAAGCGAACCGTGGAACGTAGCTTTCGGGGTCGGCAGGCTGGACCTCGAGGCCGAGTTCGCGGACAACGTACCGGTAGGTGCGGGCGACCTCGTTTTTCTCGACACGACTCACGTCGGCGATTTCATCCAGCGAACGCGGAACGCCGGCTTGCCGGGCGGCGGCGTAGACGGCGGCGGTGGAAACGCCTTCGATCGACCGACCAGGCAACAGGTCCTCATCGAGTGCCCGCCTGTAAATCACGCTGGCGGTTTCCCGGACGTTCTTGGGGAGTCCAAGAGCACTGGCCATCCGATCGATTTCACCCAGGGCCTGTTTCAGGTTTCGCTCCTTCGAGTCTCGGGTGCGGAACCGCTCGTTCCACTTGCGTAGGCGCTGCATCTTCTCTCGTTGTCGAGCACCCAGGGAGTTCCCGTAAGCGTCTTTGTCACGCCAGTCGATGTTTGTCGAAAGCCCCTTGTCGTGCATCGTGTTCGTGGTCGGTGCGCCCACTCGGGATTTTTTGTCTTTTTCCTGTGCGTCGAAGGCTCTCCATTCGGGGCCGCGGTCGACTTCGTCCTCGTCGACAACCAGCCCGCAGTCGCTGCAAACCGTCTCGCCGTGGGCCTCGTGAGTGACGACGTTCCCGCCACATTCCGGGCAGGTGAGTTCGTCTTCCCCTTTCTCGGACGTCGTCTCTTCTTCCGTTTGTGTTGGTTGGTGTGCCGTTTCCACCGAATTGCCGTAAGTTCGCGTTTTAGTGTTCACCATAGTGCGATGACGTACTCTACCGGGCAGGGAATTCCTGAAGAACCCGGACCGATTCTTATGTTGTCCTGGGAGCGGCCCATTATAAGGGTTATGGTATTCTGTTAGGTGTGCAAGGCAGTACCGTACAGTTCATCGGGATTTTACGGCAAATTTTCGGGTTCTTTACGAACTTTTCATCCAGTATGTCGTCCGACCGTTGCATTGTCGAGGGGGTACCGACCATGTGGTGACCGGAACCCATAATCACAAGAATGCCGCTTCCGTACCAGCGCCCATGCGAATCGGCGTCGGTACCGAAAATCCCGTAAAAATCGCCGCCACAAACGACGCGATGGCCGATTTCGTCGGGGCAACCGTGGAATCGGTCCCCGTTGAATCGGGCGTGGGCGAACAGCCATACGGTGTCGCAGAGACGATCGACGGAGCGGAACAACGAGCCGAACGGACGTACGAAAGCGGAGATTTCGATCTTGGCGTGGGCATCGAGGGTGGTGTCGCCCGGTACGAGGACCTTGATGGCCTGTACTTGATCATGTGGGCAGCGGTGACGGATGGGGACCGGATGGGCAGGGGCGCTGGACCGAGTCTTCGCCTTCCTCCCACCGTTGCGAGACGAATTGAGAGCGGAGCGGAACTCGGTCCAGTCATGGACGACCTGCTCGATACGGAAGGTCTCGCAAGGGACCAGGGTGCTGCTGGGGTACTCACTGCAGAAATCATCGATCGTCGATCCGCACTAACGTCAGCGATAGCCGGGGCCCTGGGACCGTTCGTTACTGCCCATTACTAATCGGCCGACTCCGTTGGTTCGACGTCCGTGTCGCGATCCCTGGACCCCTTTGGTCCCTCGTCGACGGCCGTTGTCAACGAGACGTTCAAGGCGAGCATAGAGACGACCCCGCCCAATACCGTGACTCCGTTCTTGACGGCGTGGTCCACGACCGCGGCACCAAACGCGACCGGGCCAACGATCGGCGTCAGCCCGGCCACGAGAACGGTGAAGGCTGCTTCGTAGAGCCCGATACCCCCTGGTGAGAGTGGGAGAACCTTCGCGAGGTTTCCCACGCTCACGGCAAAGAAACCGACCGCCAGGAGGGTTGTCATTTCGAGACCGGTACCGAATGCCTTCAGGACGATAACCGCCGTCAGCACGTCGATCCCCCAGATCAGGGCGCTCGTCCCACCGATTTTGGCGAGTGACCCCCGGGTCCCGGCAACTCGCTGGACGTCACCGACGAACCGTTCCAGCACACCGGCGACGAACTCGACGTAGGAGTCGGTACTGAGGCGTCGAAGAATCCCTCTCACGTAGTTGCGGTCCGACCGGGCCGAAAGGGCGATGACCACGACGGCACCGATCGCCGCGATTCCAATCCCGGACGCGACGGTGATCGCTGTTTCGGCGGCCGACTGCGAAACCGTTCCCTCGCCCCCGGCAAGGGCTCTGGCTATCTCATCCGTGCCGCCTGTCGCGACGAGGCCGACTAGGACGAATCCTGCCATCGCCGTTATTGTCAGGAGGTCGAAGACCCGTTCCACAGCAAGCGACGCGAATCCTGTGGGATATGGAATCCGACGACGCGCCTTTACCACATACGCACGGATGGGGTCTCCCAACCTGGCCGGGAATACCAGATTCCCGGTCTGGCTAATGAAAATCGCCCCGGTGAGGAAACCCCGCCGTTCTCGATAGCCCAGTTCTGAAAGAATATCTCGGTACCGTGACCCCCGGAGCGGCCACGAGAGAAGATACACGACCCCTGCCACCAAAACCAGGACCAGGTCAGCGTCCTGCATGTGCGTCCACACCGCTCCCGGGTCTAGGTAGAGCGTCATTAACCCGATTGCCACGATCGACAGGAGAAGGCCAGCGAGAATTGTGACTCTCCGGGTTATCCGGGGTCGGACCGATAGCTGCCACCAGGTTCTAAGGATCTGGCTCCCCATCCCAAAGACGTCCCTCACGAGGTCGACTTTCGTATCTCCCTTCGGGGTCCAATCAACGGGAAATTCCTTGACATTGTAATTCTGCCGCTGGGCATAGGTCAACACCTCAGTATCCCAGAACCAGTGTTCGTCATCGACCTCCTGCAGGAGTTCGAAGAGGACACTCCGGTCGAACGCCTTGAAACCGCACTGATGATCGCGCAAGTCCGAGCGGAGGACGGTCCTGACCAGCCAGTTGTAGCCTTTACTCGGAATCCCCCGTTTTGCCGGGCGGTCGGCTTCATTCCCATCGATCCATCTCGATCCGGTCACTACGTCGTAATCCCTTGATCGAACGCTCTCGATCAATTCCTCGAGGTGACGCATGTCCGTCGCCAGGTCGGTGTCGAAATAGGCGAGGGTCTCGCCCTCGGCGGCCCGGAAGGCGTGTTCCAGTGCGCCGCCCCGGCCGAGTCGCGCCTCGCTATGGACGTGTCGGATGCGCCCGTCCTCGGCCGCCAGTCTCTCGGCGATTTCCGGGGTCCGATCTTCGCATCCGTCTTCGGCGACGATGACTTCGAAGGCGGTCGCTGGAAGAAAGGCCTCGAGGGTTTCAATGGTGGTCCGGACGGTATGTTCGATCGTCTCCGCCTCGTTATACGCCGGGAGGACGACGCTCACCTCGACGGACCGCCCGTTCATGTTGCTATACGTTCGGTGTGTGGCCGGTAAGAACTTTCTGGATTGACGATAGACACCGTGGTTCCCGTCGATTAGCCAGCCGTACCAATCCGGGCAGGCTGGAAGTTTGTTTCCAAGCCAAGTGGGGCTAAAACCACCCGACGTTATCGGGTTTACTACTCGTACCAAACTGGTAAAGAGGCCGTCTACCTTTTGGGTTAATATGAGCACCAGTGCGGCAGCATCGACCGACCTTACTGACAAACAGGAACGAATCCTCGCGTACCTCCGTCGGGAAGGCGAGACGCAGACCTACTTCAAATCCCGCCTCATCGGTGATGAACTGGGGATGACAGCAAAAGAGGTCGGCACGAACATGACCGCCATCGCCCGGGGTGACTACGACGTCGACGTCGAAAAGTGGGGCTACTCCTCATCGACGACGTGGCAGGTGTCGATATAGGACAACGATTTCTCGGGGGCGATCCAGGCCGCTCCCGGTTCCAGAATTTCTGGCATTCCATTCTATCCCGTTCCATCGGTCGGCCATTCCGGGCGGGAATATCCCGAATTTACGAGCCCAGACAGTCTCCTCGGCGCACAAAGATGGCAAGGAGACCGGCATTCGGAGCGGACCACTTACGGAGAATCAAGGAGAAAGCCCCGTCCTTTAGGACGGGGATGAATCCGACACTGCCCTTCACAACCCACCGACGATGGCATGGCAGGATATTCCACGCTGCGTAATCCATACCTTCAAGTAGGTTTGTCTACATAGGTTACATATCGCGAAGCAGGTCGTCACCCGCACCTACACTGCTTCCATCCGGAACCAGGCAAGGGTGTCTGACGACCTTGATTCGCTCGGGTTCGCCGCGTCGAAACTCTGGAACGTCGGACG
>JBKEGM010000198.1:0-5295 GCA_046710005.1 Natrialbaceae archaeon | reverse complement strand
CAGGCAGCGAACGTCTATCTGGTGACGATGGGCGGGCTGGAGGGCTCGGTTCCGATCTTCGCCGAACACGGACACGCGGAATCGGTGACCGACCCCCTGGTACAGGCGCTCGTGCTGACCGCGATCGTGATCGGCTTCGGGACGACAGCGTTCGCGCTGGCGCTGACCTACCGGGTCTACGAGACGCATGGGACGATCGACACGACCGAACTCGGAGGTGAGGCCCAATGACCGAACAGATCGTCATCGCGCCATTAGTGGTCGCCCTGGTCGCAGCAGTCGCAACACTCGCAACGAAGTACTGGCCCCGCCTCCAGCGAGCCCTGAGCGTCGCGGGGAGCGTCGCTTACCTCGGAGTCGTGGCCGTACTGTTCGACACTGTCCGAACGGATGGCATCCTTACCTACCAACTCTCGGACTGGAACGCTCCATTCGGCATCAGCGTGGTTGCCGACTCGCTTAGCGCGTTCATGCTCGCCCTGGGTGCCGTTGTCGCCCTTGTCGCACTCGTCTTCGCCGCATTGTACGTCGACGAGTTCGGCCAACGCCTCTCCTTCCATCCACTATTCCACTTCATGATGGTGGGAGTCTCCGGATCCTTCCTCACCGGGGATATTTTCAACCTCTTCGTGTGGTTCGAGGTGATGCTCATGTCGAGTTACGTGCTGGTCGTGTTCTACAGCGGGGCCGAACACACGAAGGCAGCGCTCCAGTACGTGGTCCTTAATCTCGTGGGGAGCGCGATCATGCTCCTCTCGATCGGGGGGCTCTACGCCGTGACCGGGACGTTGAATATGGCCGACCTCTCGCGTCGGCTGGCCGATCCGGCCGCGTACGGCGTGGACCCCGCGCCGGTGCTCGGCCTCTCGGCGATCCTGTTCGCCGTGTTCGCACTAAAGGCCGGCATCGTCCCGTTCCACTGGTGGGTGCCGGCAGCCTACCGGGCCGCGCCGGCGCCGGTGTCGGCTGTGCTCGCCGGCGTCGTCAAGAAGGTCGGCGTGTACGCCATCATCCGGCTGTACTTCACGATCTTCTCGGTGGCGTCCTTCGGCGAACTCGGGCTGCCAGGGTTCGCCGGGGACTCCCTGTTGGCGTTCTACGGCCCAATCATGTTCGTGATGGCCACCGCAAGCATCCTCCTTGGTGGGTTCGGGGCGATCGATCGCGACAACCTCGATGACCTGCTCGCATACTCGAGCATTGGACAGATCGGGTTCATTCTCCTTCCCCTGGCTGTCGGGGCAACTGCGACGGGGACCGTGCCCGGCGCGGACATGACGATTCGAACGCTTGCCATCACGGCGGCGCTGATCTACGCCGTCAATCACGGACTGGCAAAGGCGGGACTCTTCCTGATCAGCGGGGCCATCTTCAGCGGGGTCGGTTCGATCGAGTTCGATGACCTCGGGGGTCTGAGCGAGCGAGCACCGGTCCTCTCAGTGGGCTTCCTGGTCGCCGCTCTCGCACTGGTTGGGACCCCGCCCCTTTCCGGATTCTTCGGCAAGTTCCTCGTGTTTGACACGGCGGTACGGGCCCTTGCCCTCGAGTCTCCGGGTGCCGGCCTCGCGATCGCCGTCGTCCTCGGGGGCGCGATGCTCACCATCGTCTACGTCACCAGGGCCTGGAACCGCGGGTTCTGGGGAACACCAAGCGAAATGGTCGAGGGTGCCTCTACCCCACGCCCGCAGGTCGCTGTTGCGCTGGTGTTAGTCGTTGCAGTCGTCGCGGTCGGCATCGGGTTCGAACCGGTCTTTACGGCGGCACAAGACGCTGCAAGAGCCGCTCTGAATACCGAGGCGTATCGGGACGCAGTCCTGAGTCTTGGAGGTGGTACCCCATGAAACGCTGGCCAGTCATCGGCGTGATCCTGGCGGTTCTCTGGCTGTTCGTTCGCGGGGTCACCATTGAACCCGCAAGCGTCGCCGGGGAGTTCCTGATCGGACTGGCGGCCGGGCTCCCGATCGCCTTCGTTTTCCGGCGGATGTATACGGCCGACGTTCCCATTCGGCCCGTCCTGCGAGGCGTACCCGCAGCAATCGTCTACGTTGTCCTGTTCGTCAAAGAGTTGCTCGTCGCCAATCTCGACGTGGCTTACCGGGTGCTCTCCCCGTCGATGCCGATCAAACCGGTGGTCATTTTGTTACCGCTCCGCGTCGAGAAGGACATCGCGATTACGACTATCGCCAACAGCATCACACTCACACCAGGGACCCTGACCATGGACTACGACGCCGACCGCAATGCCCTGTACGTGCACACGCTCTACTGTGACGACTCCGAAAACGTCACGGGACCGATCCGGAGCTGGGAAGATTACGCGCTCCGAATTTTTGATGAGGACGCCGACCCGTCGGATAGCCCTCGCGAACCGGTCGTCCGGTGGAGCAAAGACGACGCGATTGAAGGGCAGAACACGACCGAGTTGGTTGAAAAGACCCAGGAGGAGAACGCTTCCGAGGAAGCATTTGCGGACGAATCGTCGCCAGGCAACGGGGGTGAGTCAGATGGCGAGTGAACTACCAGCGTTCCTCGAATTGGCGATCTATGGGGGCCTCGTCGTCGCAAGCGGGGTAACGTTCCTGTGTGCGTACCGAGTCATTCGCGGACCGACGACCCCAGACCGGGTCGTGGCCCTGGATACCATCGGGACGAACGTGGTCGCCATCGCGGTCCTGTTCGCGCTCCAGACCGATCGCGGGTTGTTCGTCGACGTGAGCCTCGTCCTGGCGATCATCGGGTTCATCAGTACCATCGCCGTCGCCCGCTTCGTAACGGAAGGTGACATCATCGAATGACGATGAATATGATCCAGGCCGCCGTCGTTACGGCGTTGATCTGCGTCGGGAGTGCCTTCCTGACCGTGGGAACGATCGGCCTGCTTCGGTTCCCGAACGTGTACAACCGGTTGCACGCCACGAGCAAATCCGCGACACTCGGTGCGGCCTCGATCTTCCTTGCCGGGTTCGTCTACTTTGGCGGCGAAGGCGCCGGACTGGTGTCGCTAGTGGGAATCGTCTTCCTCTTTCTCACGGCGCCGACCGGCGCGCACATGATCTCGCGATCGGCTCGACGGATGGGGGTGGACTTCCTGCCGGACGTCTACTGGCCGCGCGTGGTCGACGACGAAACTGAAGGTGGGGCGGAAGACACCGAGTAAAGGTTTCCCTGGGTGTGAACCCGCCCTGCCCAGACAGGTCTCACAGATCCGCCTGCAGAATCGCGGCCTTTTCCCCGGTATCGATTCAAACTGCAGGCATGACACACTGGACCGAGGAGGCCTTCGTGGAGAACCCGGACGCGTTCCGCGTTGCTCTCGAAGAGCGTGCTGAAACCGGGCCCGAAGAGGTCGAAAAACTGCTGACGATGCTCGATACGGACCACGATTTCGAGCCGGAGACGGCCCTCGACGTCGCCTGTGGTGTTGGACGCCATGCAGTCCCGATGGGCAAGGCTGGATTTGACGTGCTCGGTCTCGATCTGTCCCCGAAATACCTGGATGTGGCCAGAAAACGGGCAGCCGATGCGGGCGTAGAGGACCGGGTCCGGTTCGACGAATTCGACATGCGCGATCTCCAGAGTCTCGATTACGAGGCTGACCTGGTTACGAACCTGTGGACCTCCTTCGGGTATTTCGATGACGAGACCAACCGGGCGGTCCTCGCGGGGATGTACTCGTGCGTCGCCGAGGACGGTGCGCTGGTAATGGATCTGGCGAACCGGGAGGGAACGCTGGCGAATTTCGATGCCGACGCCGTTGACGAGAACGAAGGGCACCTGACCGCCGAGACGCGGGAGTACGATCCGTACGAGGCCCGGATGGCCACCGACCTGGTGATCTTCGAGGAATCGGGACGCGATTACGAGACTGTGGGTGAGTTACATTTCGACCTGCGTGTGTACGCACCGGTCGAACTCCGACGCTTGCTCCATGAAGTCGGCTTCTCGGACGTCACTTTTTATGCGAACTACGATGGCGACGCCCTGGAACGAACGTCGACGCATATGGTCGCCGTCGCCCGGCCGTGAGGGTGCGGGCCACCGCGCTTGGATCGGCCGATCAGAGTATTTCGACGAGTTCCGCTGCGACGCGACTCCCGATGTCGGCTTTCGACCCCACGACCTCGGTCCTCCCGTCGTCGACGAATAGCGTTCGGGTGTCGGTCTCGCCCATGACGCTTGCATCGTTCGCGACGACGAACTCGAGGCCGACGCGGTCTCGAAGGTCCCGAGCCTCGCGAGTCATCGCGTCATCGTCCCCAGACGTCTCGACTTTGAAACCCACCATCGGGAGGTCCGGGTGGGTCTCTCGGATGGAATCCAGGAGTTTGGGGGTCGGTTCGAGGTCGAGGGTGAGGTCCTGCCCGGACCGGAGTTTTTCGTCGGCCGCGTCGCGGGTGTAATCGCCGATGGCGGCCGTCGAGACGAGCACGTCAGCGTCACCGGCGACCTCGCGGCAGGCATCGATCATCTCGCTTGCCGTCTCGACGGAAACGAGGTCGGCGTATGCCGGGTCGTTCGTCTCCGGGGTCGCCGGTTCGGCGTCGACCGGTCGCGGGCCGATCTGGCCATGCACCAGCGTCACGTCGGCACCGCGGACGTAGCAGGCCTTCGCAACTTCCCGACCGGTCCGGCCGGAGGACCGGTTGGTGAGCACCCTGACAGGGTCGAACGACTCGCTGGTCGCGCCGGCGGTAACGACGACGTGCTGGCCAGCAAGTGGGTTTGCAGCAGCAGCGCGGGCCGTTTCGGTCGCGATTGCGTCCTGCGTGGCGATTTTGGCCTTCCCCTCCTCGATTCGTGGATCGACGAAACTGACACCCCACTCCTCCAGTTGCTCGATGGCGTCAAGGACCCCTGGATGGTCGTACATCGGCTTGTGCATTGCCGGCGCGATGACGATCGGAACACCTGACCCCATCGCCGTCGTCGCCATGGTGGTCACGGGGGTGTCGTCGATCGCCCCCGCCATTTTCCCGACCGTGTTGGCGGTCGAGGGGGCGATGAGGTAGACATCGGCCCAGCCGTCCACGCCACCCATCTTCACGTGCTCGACGGCGCCAGAAATCTCGGTGGCGACCGGGTTTTCCGAGGCGAGTTCGAGTGACCACGGGTGGACGATCTCGGTCGCACTCTCGGTCATCAGTACCCGGACCTCCGCCCCGCGACGCCTGAGTTCGTGGATCAATTCCACGTTCGTAACCGCCGCGATGCTTCCCGTGACCCCGAGGGCGACGTTGACTCCAGATAGCATTGGGTCGCCTTACGGCCCCCGGGCAAAAAAGCGCCACCGCTTCG
>JBKEGM010000197.1:0-5298 GCA_046710005.1 Natrialbaceae archaeon | reverse complement strand
TCGATCACGAGGACGTCCTTCGCTTGGACGCTGCCCTCGGGCATCGGGTAGCGGACCTGTGGTTCGTCGGTCTTGACCCCCGCGCCAACGTAGTGTTCCATCTTCAGGCTCGTCAGGTCGTCCAGCCCGAGGAAATCGCAGAGACAGCGCCCGGCGAACCAGCCGCCGCGGGCCAGGGCGACGACGACGTCCGGTTCGAACTCGGCTGCCTTGATCTCGTCCGCCACGTCTCGACAGAGCCCGTAAATGTACTCCCAGTTGGTGACGGTACAGTTGAACTCCTCCGGGAGGTCGCTCATACGCGCCTGTCGGAGGGTCAGACCTAATAATCGCCGGGTTGAGGGCGTCCCGACTCGCTCCGGAGGCGGTTTTATATCTTGCGGTGACGAAGCAGTATCATGCGCGTCGCAGCGTTCACGGAGTTAGTCGGCCCCGACGGCGTAACGATACGCGAACGCGACGACCCTCAACCGGACGCGGGCGAGGCGGTCATCGACGTCGAGGCATGTTCGATCAACCGCCATGATCTCTGGATTCTGGAGGGTGACTCCGCGATGGTCGACGAGGATGTCTTGCCGTTCGTCAGCGGGCTGGACCCCGCCGGCACCGTCCGATCGGTCGGCAAGGACGTCTCCGGGATCGCCCCTGGTGATCGCGTCGTTCTCTGCCCGAACCAAACATGCGGGGCCTGTGAGTACTGCCGGGAGGGACCAGAAAACCACTGTATCGAGTTCGGACTGTACCATGGTGGGCTGGCCGAGCGCGCCCGCGTTGACGCGACACGTCTCGTTGCGATTCCGAAGTCGCTCCCCGTCCGGGCCGCCGCGGCACTTCCGACGGCGTACGTGACCGCCTGGCGGATGCTTCGCCGCGCCAACGTCGCCCCCGGTGATCTGGTGTTCGTGCCTGGCGCGACCGGCGGCGTCGGCGTCGCGACAGTGCAGCTCGCCGACGTGTTGAACGCCGAGACGATCGCCACGTCACGATCGGCAAAAAAACTCGAACGACTCGCGGACCTCGGGGCCGACCATCCCATCGAGTCGGACGACCCCGAAACGCTGGCTGCGAGCGTCCGTGAGATCGGCCGCCCCGATACGGTCATCAACCACCTTGGCGGCCCGTTCACGAAGCCCGCACTCAACGCGATGGCCAGGGGCGGGCGGATGATTATCTGTGGTCGAACGGCGGGAACGGTCTCGCAACTCGACGTTCCGGACCTTTTCTTGGGCCACAAACACGTCATCGGGAGCACGATGGGAACACAGGGCGACCTGCGCCGGTTGGTCGACCTCGCGGCGAAGGGGGCATACGAACCAGCCCTCGGGGGAACGTACGATCTCGAATCCACCGCGGAGGCGTTCGCCGATATGCAGCGGCGGGAGGCGTTCGGAAAGCTGATTATCGAGCCCTGAGAGAAATCAAGGCCGAGACTGGAGCCGTGGCTAGGACCGGAACTGCGACCCTGAATAGGACCGAAAGCGGAGGACGCGCTCCACGACGCCCGGTCGACCCCCCGACGTGGCTCCACCGACGGTCCGGGGTTTTTAATCACCGGCCGAGAAACGGCCGACGATGGATACCCGACGCGCCTTGCTCGTCGATGCGTTCACGACCGACCCGCTCTCCGGCAACCCGGCAGGACTCATCCCCGACGCCGACGGCCTCGCCGACGAGGCGATGGCGGCGATCGCTCGCGAGTTGAACGCCTCCGAGACCGCCTTCCTCCTCGACGCCGACGGGGGCGACGCGAGCCGACGCCTCCGCTACTTCACCCCGACGGGGGAAATCGACCTCTGCGGGCACGCGACCGTGGCTGCGGGATCGTGGCTCGCCGGCGCCGGTGAACTCGCGGACGGAGCGCACACCTTCGAGACGAACGCCGGATCGATCGATATCGAACTCGACGACGGGGTGGTCCGGATGGCGAACGACAACGAGGTGTCGTCGGTCGCCGAGGTCGACCTCGGCTACGACCGGGTCGCGTCGGCGATTGGGGCCGACCCGGCGACGCTCTCGGACATCGGCGCGGACCTGCCGCTCGCGACCGCCGCCACGGGGCTCGAATACCTCATCGTCCCGGTGAACTTTCTTGCGTCGCTCTCGGGGCTGGCCCCCGACTTCCGTGCGATCGCCGAATTAAGCGACGAACTCGGCGTGACCGGACTCTATGCGTTCACCTTCGATGCGCTCGAAGCCGACTCGACGCTGCACGGGCGGATGTTCGCCCCTGCCGTCGGCGTCGACGAGGACCCGGTCACCGGCACCGCCTCGGGGGCCGTCGGGGCGTATCTCCGAGAGGTCGAAGCCTTCGACGGCGAGTTGCCCGAGGAGATGGTTCTCGAGCAGGGGCACTTCATCGACCGGCCGGGGCGGGTTCGGGTTCGCGCTCGAACGGATCCGGTTTCGATCGGCGGGCGGGCGGTGACCGCGTTCGAGGGGACGATCTCGGTGCCCGAGATGGGCGGAGACGATATCATCGAAATATAGCGAGTCCTTGGGTGGTAACCGAACGACCGGACACGCGCCCGCGACTCGGGACGCACTCACAAGGGGTGCGAACGCCGAACGAATGGCCTAAGTTGGGGGCACCTGAATCGTCAAGCAATGACAGCAGACGGGATAGACAGTCTCGAGGAACCCGTGCTCTGGCTTGACGAGATCCGATCCGACGATATCGGGTTAGTCGGCGGCAAGGGCGCGTCACTCGGCGAGATGACGGATGCGGGGCTGCCGGTCCCGCCAGGCTTCGTCGTCACCGCCGGGACGTACCGCACGTTCATCGAAGGAACGGGGATCGACGAGGAACTGTTCGACGCCGTCGACATCGACTCCGATGACTCCGAAGCACTTTCCACCGCCGAGGAGCGGGCAAAGGAACTCATCCTCGGGACCGAGATGCCCGAGGACGTCCGAGAGGACATCCTCGCGGCCTACGACGACCTCGACGATGGCGAGGCGTTCGTCGCGGTCCGCTCGTCGGCCACGGCGGAGGATCTTCCCAGCATCGCAGCGGACGAACCCGCTCTCCTGAAAGTGGATGGAGATCCCGTCTTCGGCCGGATGGACGAAATCGCACCGCTGGACTGTGGTCGGCGGACCGTTGAAGTGCCGTCGCTGACTGACGACGGGATCGAGTGGAACGAGGTCGACCGCCTGTACGAACACGCCGCGGCGGACGAGCAACTCCACCGCATCACGACGAGTACCGGCCGGCAGATCACCGTCACACCGGACCACTCTCTCGTCGTGTTGGACGAGGAGACGCTGGAGAGAAAAACGACGACGATCGAGGAACTCGATGGTGAGGAAAAGGTACCCGTCGCCCGGGAGCTCGAACCGATTGACGCCGGATCGGACACAATCGACGTAACCGATTATATCTACGGCGAGGACGTGCTCCGGGCCGACGGTGGCGTCATGATCGACAACGCCTCGTCGAACGAGACGATCCAACACTCGCTCCCGTCGACGATTGAGGCCGACGAGGCGTTTGCGTACTTCCTCGGTCTCTACGTTGCCGAGGGAAGTACCTACGGAACGAACGAGATATCGATCACGAACACCGACGAGGAAGCGCTGGATAGAGCCGTCGAGGTCATGGACCGACTCGGTCTCTGGGACGGACAGGCGAAGAACAACCACTCATATCGGTTCCACTGTAAATCTCTCGTCCGGTTCCTCCACGCCGTCGCGGGGCGACCCGACGACGCCGAGGGGAAGGGACGCCTCGCCAGCAACAAGCGAGTTCCGGAGTTCGTATTCGGGTGGGATCGTGATCGAATCGGGCAGTTCCTCCGTGGCTGTTTTGAGGGCGACGGAACGGTCAGCGACGAGGTTTCGTACGCGACGACCTCCGAGCGGCTCGTAGACGGCTTCGTGCGTCTCCTCGAACTGATCGGTATCGATTACCGGATCGGCGAACGGGGGGGTGATGGCGGCTGGAGCGATTCCTACCGCATCTTCGTTCCGGCACGCGAGGCCGAAGCCTTCCGCGAGCGCGTCGGGTTCGAGTCCGAGCGAAAGCGGGAGCAACTCGACGATCTGGTCGATGCACACGCCGAGAAGGACAATTACCCGGAGTTCGCTAGAACGATCACCGTTTCTGAAAAACTCTCCGCACGCGTCCGCGATCGGTTCGAATCCACACTTCCAACCGAGGAAACGACGGTTTCACTGTGTCCGGACTGCGGCGATGAAATCAACAAATCGAGCCCGTACGACGGCCGAGATCGGTGGTATTGCCCCGACTGCGGTTCGGCGTACTACGAGTCCGACGTGGCTTTCGACACCGACGAGCGGTACTCCGGCCGAGATGACCGTGGCCGGTTCGAGTCCGGGCAAGAGCCTTGGAACAAGGCGAAAATAGCCGGGACGTACAGCCAACGCAAATTCGGCGAACTCGCCTCGGAGCTGGGAGTCGAGTCGCTCTCGTTCGACGATTCGGTCGCGTGGGAGGACATCGAGACGATCGAGACAGTCGACTACGACGGCTCGGTGTACGATTTCTGTGTTCCCGGGGCGGAAAACTTCGCCGCCGGCCGGGGAAGCGTTATTACCCACAATACGGCCTCATTTGCCGGCCAGCAGGACACCTACCTCAATATTACCCGCGATGGGCTGATCGACCGCATCAAACACTGCTGGGCGTCGCTGTTTACCCAGCGAGCGATCTACTATCGAAACGAACAGGGCTTCGACCACGACATCGTGGATATCGCCGTCGTCGTCCAGCGAATGGTCGCTGCGGACAAATCGGGCGTGATGTTCACTTCCCACCCCTCAAGCGGCGAGCCGAAGACCATCATCGAGGCAGCCTGGGGACTCGGCGAAGCTGTCGTCTCCGGGTCGGTATCGCCGGACAACTACGTCATCGACCGCGAGGGCGACGAGATTCTTGAGGCGACAGTCGCCGACAAGAAGACGATGATGCTCAAAGACGAGGAGACGGGTGAGACCGTCGAACGCCCAGTGCCTGATGACAAGCGAAACGCCCGAGTGCTCGACGACGACGAGCTCAATCGACTTACAGAGCTCGGTGAGCGCGCCGAATCACATTACGAAGAGCCCCAAGACATTGAGTGGGCCATCGTTGGTGACGAGGTGTTCATGCTACAGTCCCGCCCGATTACGACCATCTCCGAAGAGTCGGCGTCGGAGTCGAGCGATGAAACTGACGGCGACCTCCTGCTGCAGGGCCTGGGTGCGTCCCCCGGGATCGCCTCCGGCCCCGCCCAGACCGTCGGAAAACTCGACCAGCTCGACAAAGTCGGCGAGGGCGACATCATCGTTACCGAGATG
>JBKEGM010000196.1:0-5319 GCA_046710005.1 Natrialbaceae archaeon | reverse complement strand
AGTCGTCGAATGCGACGCCGTTCTCGACCCCGAGGCCGTCCACGGTCGCGTTCGTCCCCCCGCCAGGATCGTCGACGATGGCCGAACAGCCAGCGACAACGACCAGGCAGGCGGCCGCGAGCACCACGACGAAAAGGGGACGCATCGGTCGGTATAGGCGTGCTCGCGACTCAAAGCGCTTGCGAAGCCAACAACCCACCGGTCAGTGGCGCCACCGGACTCCCGGTGTCGTCGGAATCGGTATCGAGAACGTCGAGACGGACCGCCTCACTTGACCCCGCGAGGCGCTCAACGACCGAGACGTTACTGGTTTCTCCGGGCGATCAGCGCGCTACCGACGATAGCTGCGAGTGCAAGGAGTGCCACCCCGAATCCAAATCCGGGAACCGAACTCCCACCCTCACCCGTCGTTGTCGGCTCGGAACCAGTCGTCGTGAGATCGGATCCAGTCGTCGCGGAATCGGATTCTGTCGTCGTGGGATCGGGGTCAGCCGACGTGGGTTGGGTATCAGTCGTCGTTTCCTCGGAGGGGTCGAGAGCCTCCATCGCGTGGATAGCCTGGAGGGATTCAATGGTGGGCCCGTTGACGATGGTGACCGTCGAGCCCTCCTTCACGACGCCGAACGCGTCGGCGAATTCCGCCCCGTCGGGGATTTTCCAGACGGTGCCGCCCACGTTCTCCGCACCGTAATACCGGAGGAGTTTCGTGTAGCCGTCGACGAACTCCTCGGCGTCCGCCTCGCTGTCCCAGTTCATCTTCCAGACGTAACCCATCTTGCTGTCGTTGGACGGTTCGCCCTTTACGTAAGGGACGAGTTTGTCGCCGTCCCAGCCCGCGGTATACTTGTTTTCGTACTTGATGGGGTCAACCGTGCTGAGTTGACCACTTGCCGTGATGTTGAAGAAGTCCTCCTGACCCAGGACGGGCATTTCCGTCCGTTCCGAGTGATAGAATGGGTAAAACAGCATCGTCGAGAGGCCAGCCTCCCCGAAGACGGCGTAGTCGATACTGTCTTCGCCCATCTCGAGAACCTGCCAGTCGCCGCTCGGCGTGTGCTCGATTTCGGGAATATCCGGTTCCTCCTCGCCGTACTTTTCGGGATGGATGACTTGCTCGGTGCTCTTCGGCGGGTTCTCGTAGAGATCGTTCACTGCTTCCCAGCCGCCCTCGTCGTAGATTCCCTGGACGAACGGGGGCCCGTCGCTATACGGCTGGAACTCAACGAGGTACAGGCCGAAGTGAATCTCGCCGCCACCGCCACCGCCGCCCGAGGCCTGGGGCATTAGACACTCCCACTCGGCCTCACAGCGGTCGGCGTACTTCGAGTCGACGAGGTTCGCGTCACCCTCGACAACCCCGTCGGCTGCATTGTGTGCTTCCTGAGTAGAATAGTCGAACGAAGAGAGATTGAACTTCTGGTCCTGCAGGGCGTGGAACAGCTCCTGGGAGAGCGTGATCTCGTTCATCTTCGGCGACGTGGTGTTCTCCGAGACGATGACGATCCGCTCCTCGCTTGGGCTGTAGAAGCCACCGACGGTCGCGCCCCGGTTCTGTTCCTGGACGGCGGTCGCATCGGTGGATTCGTTAACCATCAGCATCGCCTCCCACTTCGCGTTCTGGTGGAGGCGGTCGGCAAGCGTGTAATTGAACTCACTGCTGAAATTTGCCTTGTACTCTTCCCGTGAGACCACCTCGACCGGGACGGTCTTCTCGAACTCGACCTGACGGACGACCTCGACACGCGCCATCGATCTGGCGACGACCATGTCGAGTTCCGTCTCGTTCAGGCCGTCACTCCGGTCGACCGCAATCGTTTCGTTGTACCAGTAGCCGTCCTCCCATCCGATGACGTCTTCCTCGGGATCTGGCGGATGGGTGTCACTTGCTTCGGACGTAGTATTCGATTGGGCAGCCATGAGCCCTCGGTCACTGTACTCATCAGCCGAAATGGCCGTCAATTCAGCGGGTTGGTGGGCCGCCGACCGGACCGAGTCGGCTCCGGCAGTGCCGACGAAACAAGCCAACAATACGGTAGTGACGAGAACAATTGCAAGCTTTCGCATGTAGATTTTTGTTATCCTAAGGCCATATAAAAGGTTCGGGCTTCGTTTCGAAATTATTCCCGAAAGCATGATTCAAAACTACTGCAGTACGACCAGATTCAAAACGAATCGCACGGATCACAAACCCGCGCTCCTTCAGGGAGATCGACAGTGCACCCAGTCGAGGGACGACGATATCTCCCGACAAAAACACTTAGTCGGAGCGACACCCATTTCGAAGGTGATATCATGGACGTCGATCCCGAATCCACTGCACTGGTCGTCGTGGACATGCAAAACGGGTTCTGTCACCAGGACGGGAGTTTGTACGCGCCACCAAGCGAGGCGGTCATCGAACCGGTTGGCGACCTCGTCGATCGAGCCCGCGCCGCGGGGGTCCAGGTCGTCTACACTCGAGACGTTCACCCGGCCGAACAGTTCGAGGACGCCCATTACTACGACGAGTTCGAGCGCTGGGGCGAACACGTCCTCGAAGGGTCCTGGGAAGCCCTCATCGTCGACGACCTTCAGGTCCGTGACGGGGATCACGTGGTCGAAAAACACACCTACGACGCCTTCCAGGAAACCGAGTTGGACGGCTGGCTCTCGGCCCGGGGCATCAAGGACTTGGTGTTCGCGGGCACGTTAGCCAATGTCTGCGTCCTCCACACAGCGGGGTCGGCCGGCCTCCGTGACTACCGGCCGATTCTCGTCGAGGACGCCGTCGGCTACATCGAGGAAGGCCACCGCGAGTACGCGCTCGACCACGCCGACTGGCTGTTCGGCGAGGTCGTGACCAGCGAGGAATTATCCTTCTGAGGCCGCTCCAGTCGGACGAGAGTTTACGAAAAGACCGTCGGATCGTCCGTCTGCCGGATGGTCACCTCAATCTCGTCACCGACGACGAACCCGTTGTCGGGCACAATGAGTTTCGCGCCGAAGTCCTCGTCCCGGGCAAGAAACAACGAGAGGCCAGCGACCCGTCGGTCGTTGGCGTAGACGGCCACGTCCTCCCAGTGCAGGTCGCGACCGTCGGCAACGCCGATCCGTGTGCCAAGAAGGGACACCGGACCGCCTCCACGCTCCGAAGCGGCGAGAAGACCACCGCCCTCGTAGTGACACAGACCGCCGTCGATCACGCCGCCGCGGTCGGCCGCGATTCCGGCGAAGCGGTCGCCAGGTGCGGGATGGGCCGGGGCGTCGAGGACGACGGAGGTGTCGCCACGTTCGACCACGGTCCCGGTCCCGTCCCACGCGAGGGGTTCGATTTCGACGTCGACAGCCAGGGGAAGCGACCCAGAGGCCCGGTAGAGGTTCGCGTCGGGGTCCCGGAATCCCACGTGGAGGTGGTTGTCGACCCAGGGCGCGAAATAGCCCGTCCGGACGAGGGTTCCCAACGAGTCGCCCACCCTGACTCGATCGCCCGGTTCGACCGCGGGGTCGACGTGGAGAACGCGGGCGACGAGCCCCTTCGTATCGTCCCGCAATTGGTCGTCGCAGTCGATCAGGATCAGGTGGTCCCGGTCGATGGCGTAGTCCTTGGGTGGGGCCCGATAGGTCTCGACGTCCAGCACCTCGCCGGCGACGGGGCTCGGCGCGTCGTCGGTGCCGGGATAGAGGTCGATCGCGTAGCCGCGATCGTGGGCGGCGTAGGGGGAGTTGTAGACCGTAAATCGCGGGAAGGGGTCGAGAACGCTCTCCGGGAGGATAACGCCGGGCGGGGGCGAATCGGAAGCCGTTGCCATCGTCGAACCCTCGGCGTCCGGGGCGTTTAGCGTTGCGGTGAGGGTGCTAAGCCCCCGTTCTCAAGGGGTAGTTCACGCGCGTCGGTCCGGGTGACGGGAACGTTTTGAGGAATGGGGACCCAGAGACGATATGCGCGTCCTCAGGGGTCAAGCCGAGAGCATGGAACTGGATCGCGAGGTGAGCGAGTCCCTTCGGGCCTGGGTCGGCGAACACGGTGAGCCCGCGGTCCGCGTCTGGACACCGCATCGGCAAGTGGCGTTCGGGCGACTCGACGCCAACGAGGACGGCTACGAGGCGGCCCGGGCCGCCGCCAGCGACCACGGCTTCCCGCCGGTCGAGCGCGACGTGGGCGGGCGGGCTGTCGCCTACACCGGCGAGACCACCCTGGCCTTCGCCCGGTTCGAGCCGATCGAGAACCTCCGGAACGGTCTGGAGGACCGCTACGAACGCATGACCGTCGACGTCCGTCGAGCACTCCGGCGGCTGGGCGTGCCTGCCAAACGCGGGGAGCCACCGAACGCGTTCTGTCCCGGCGAGCACTCCCTGCAGCGCAAGGGCAAACTGGTCGGGATCGCCCAGCGCGTCGGTCAGGGCTCGGCGATCACGTCCGGAATCTGCGTCGTCGACGACCACGAGGAACTCGCTGCCGTGCTGGACTCGGTCTACGACGCGCTGGGCGTGGACTTCGATCCAGAATCGGTCGGCAGCGTGGCGAAGGCAGGCGGGACAGCCGACCCCGAGGTCGTTCGAAAAACCATCGAAGGCGCCCTCGTCGGCAACGCCGAGCAAAGGGTCGAACGGGTGGCCTCGTTCCTCGACAGGGACCTCCGGGACACTTAGGAGAGAGGGCATCCCATCCCCAGGAAAGTATGCGCTTTTGCAACGCGACGCTCCCCGACGGCCGGGTTCGGGACCTCCGAATCGAAGGCGAAATCATCGTCGCCGTCGGCGAGGACCTGGAACAGGGTAACGGCCGGACGATCGACGCGACCGACAAACGACTGTTCCCCGGCGCGATCGACGTCCACGTCCACTTCCGGGAACCGGGATTCTCGCACAAGGAAACCTGGCGGACGGGCAGCGAAAGCGCCGCCGCTGGCGGTGTGACGACCGTCGTCGACCAACCCAATACCGATCCCCCGACGGTGGACGGTCCGGGGTTCGACGAAAAGGCCCGCCTGGCAGAAGCCTCGATCGTCGATTACGGCCTCAACGGGGGCGTGACGGAAGACTGGGACCCAGACTCGCTCTTCGATCGATCCCTCCTCGCCCTGGGAGAAGTCTTCCTCGCGGACTCGACGGGCGACATGGGCATCGACGCCGAACTGTTTGCCGAAGCCGTCGGGCACGCCGGCCGCGAGGGCGTTCCGGTAACGGTCCACGCCGAGGACGCCGACCTATTTGACGAGCACGCCCACGAACGGGCCGAGGCCGACAGTGGCCAGGGCCATGGCGCGGACGCCGCCCGCTGGAGCGACTACCGAACGCCGGACGCCGAGGCGGCGGCCGTCGAGCAGGCCTGCGAGGTCG
>JBKEGM010000195.1:0-5322 GCA_046710005.1 Natrialbaceae archaeon | reverse complement strand
CTCTTCGTCAGTTTCGGCCGCCGCCTCCAGATCGATGTCGATTTCCTCATCCGAATCTTCAGGTTCGGGTTCGTTGGCCTCTGTTTCCGCTTCGCCACCGACGTCAAGATTAATGCCACTAGCGTCCTCACTTTCATGGTCCTCCGGTGAATCGGTGTCTCCGAAATCGACTTCCGGATCGTGGTCGGGCGATTCTTTATCGTCATTTCCAAGATCTAAATCGAGTCCACCCCCGTCATCACTCGTGTCGGACTCGTCGGATTCGTCAAGTCCCGGAATCGATTCGCCGTCTGCAATCATGTCTTTGACTGCCTGGCTGTCCGATTCGGAGGCGATTTCTTCAATCATCGTGTGGGCCAGCGCCTCATCGTCCGCTTCGATCGGTTCGTCGGTAACCGTGGGCGATTCTCCGTTCGACTCGACGCGAACATCCGGTTCGGTTAGAAATGGCCGAGCCTCTTCGGGGTCTCCAACCCTAATACCATAGACCGTTTCTACTGATTCTCCGGGTTCGAGTTGCCGGCTGTACTCGACGTGGTGATCTTCGAACGCCGTCCAATTGTCGCTCTCGTAATCCGGGTGGAAGCCAACCCCATCCATGGGAAACTCTTCGGGAATGGTTTCTGCAAGCCGAATTGACGCAGCCTCGTCACGCTTCGATTTGATAAGAAATCGTATGGCTGGGACCGGAAATTCGTCACTCTCGAACGATTTTTGGACCCTGACGCCCTCGGAATTCACTTCAATCTCTTCGTCTGGGTCGACCTGCTCAGTCATGTTCGGAGATACTTACCTGAACACAATAAAAGAAACGGGCGCGGGTTTTCGCGCTCAGGCGATCCCCGGACTTCGAGGCCGTTGTTTTCAATAAGGAACCGGTTATTTCGTCGCGGTTGGCAGCGACCAACGTGGCATTTCCAGAACGGTAAATCCCGTCCCTCTGCTTGACGATTCAACGGATACACTCTCTCGAATGCCTCAGACTTCGAGATCGACTCGGTCTCCGATCTCGACGATTTCTAATCTCTTTGGATACTGGTAGGTCCGAGCGTGATGGTACAACGCAGTCGGATCGGCTGTCAATCCTTTCCAGACGTCCCAGTGGCTCGGAAGGAGACGAGACACCTGGAGCGACGAGGCCACCTCCACGACGTCGTTCTCGTCATTGTACCAGCGGGTTTGTTTCGGGTCTCGCGTTTCCTTGTCGGGAATCATTCCGACGGACCCAAACGCCAGGATGCCCAGATCGATGTCGTATTCTCGACCGATACTCTCGAACGCTTCGCTTGGCTTCGTGTCACCGCCATGGAAAATCGTCCCGGCGTCGTGTTCGATGACGTAACTAACGGGGTCCGTGGCGTCCGGATCGTGGGCCGTTTCGACGGAGATTCGGAAGGAACCGATTTCCAGGCCGTCGCCGGGTTCCACGGTTTTGAACGCCTCCGGTTCGACGTCGTAGTTTTCCGTCCATTTTTCCTCTTCACGGGCCACGGCCACGCTGTCGGCTGGGCCGACGAATGACGCGTCGGTATTGGCAAGAATGGGGGCCTGACTGGGTCCGTGGACGTGATCGGTATGTTCGTGTGTCGCCAGCACCCCATCGGCCGACCGCACGTCTTCGGGTTCGAACGGAACCGGAATCATCCGAATCGTCCGAGGTGGGTCGCCCGTCCCGAGATATGGATCGACGAAAATGGTGGTCCCATCACTGGCCTTCAATACGATTCCGTTACAGCCCAGATACCATAGCGAGGTGCCGTCTGGGTCGGCATCGGCGACGGCCCGGGGGAGCCAGTCACCCCAGTCGCTGGTCGGCATGGTTCGACTGTGGACGATCCTGAGTATAAGGGTTCCTCCTCAGACTGAGGGTCCTCCCGAGCGGAAACCACTTGTTCCAGGGAGACACATCTGAGTGACGATGATCGAACGAGGCGTGCTCGGACCGCTTCCGAACCTGGGTTTGATGATGACGATCCTGGTGGCCATCGTACTCTTGGGATCCTTACTGGCCGTGTGGTATCTCGATCGGCCGGCGGGGCGTTTCGGCGAACTGCTCCGACGGCAGTTCGTAATGGGGGTTCCCTGGGGAACGCTCGTGGTGGTCGGGCTCGTGTTGACTGTCTACCTGTTCCTGCAGGGTGGGTGGGACCGATGGTATAATCCGATGACTGTTCCGTTCCGCTCCTGGTCGTATTTCTATCCACTCGGGGTGATCACCGCCCCGTTTTCCCACATGGGCGCAGGGCACCTGCTAGGCAACCTCTTCGGTACGATAATCTTCGCTCCGATCGCGGAATACGCCTGGGGACATTTCCCGACCGGGCGGGGACAGGAAACGTTTCGATCCTGGCGTCGAAATCCATGGATTCGGGCCCTCGTGCTCTTCCCAGCCGGTGTCATCGGCGTCGGGCTGGCCACCAGTCTGTTTTCGCTCGGTCCCGTCATCGGGTTTTCCGGCGTCGTGTTTGCTTTCGCCGGGTTCGCGATCGTCAGGTATCCCCTCACGACGGTCGTGGCCGCCCTAGGTGGCCCGTCGACGATCTCGTTATTGTACCGGGCCCTTCGGAATCCTTCCCTGACGGCGTCGCCATCACCACGACCACCCACGACTCCCTGGTGGGCGGAGATCGCCATTCAGGGACACGCCATCGGGCTCCTCATCGGTGTCCTCCTGGGGGTGGTCATTTTGTGGCGGCGGGGGGTGCGGCCAGATGCGTGGCGGGTCTGGGTTGCGGTTCTCATCTTCGCAGCGGACGAAGCCCTTTGGGCCGTGTATTGGTACCGGGGCAACGAGACGTACGTTCTCTTCAGGGGACCAGGGGTCGTTTTGATCGCGCTCCTGGCAGTGGTCGTGACGCTTGCGGTTGCAACTAGCGATCGGGAGGTGGTTGGTTCACTGTCGAGTCGCCAGGTCTGGATGAGCGTCCTTCTGTTGAGTGCCGCTGCCCTGACGGGCCCGGCAATTGCCACGAATTTCATCACCGTCGGCTCCGCGTCGCCCCCAGATACGACCGTGGAGGTCCGTGACTACACGGTTTTCTACGCCGAGGACGTGGAGAACCAGATGGTTTCAGTCGTCGAAGTGGAAGCATTCGGGGAATCGACCACCGTGAATACCAGCGGGCTCATCGTTACCAACGAACGTCGCAATATCTGGACACAGCAGGTTTCCAAAGCCCGAATCGCGTTCATTGGGCGCGGATCCGTGACTGTCGGGGGCATCGGTTGGCGGGAACGGGTCTCCGCCACCCGTCGGGGCTGGTCGACGACCGGCGGCGGGACCGCCTACATGGTCTGGCTGAACCCGCCGGACGAGGATTCCAGACTGGCGTTCGCTTCTGAACCGGCGACGGCCGATCCGGTGATCGGTGGACGGAACATTTCGGTCGTCTCGCGCGAGGGGTCCTTTTACCTGGAGGTCACCCGCAATAACTCATCGGTCGGGGACGTTCGCATCGAGGAATTGTCAGCTTCCGAAAGTATTCACAACCGTACAGCGGCGGTTTCGGTGGAGGAATTACGATTCCTCCGAGTCGGCGACAAGATTTACGCAATCAACAACGGGACGATCGTCCGGGTCGCCAACAAGGAATCCTATAGGAACTAGCCCATGGATCTGGCCCATTCGATCCGGTAGGCCTCGACAGTAAGTTCTTTCCTCGATTCGTCGTGATACTGGAACCGGTGGGGAACGTCGAACCTGACTTCGAAAGCGTGAGTAACGAGTCCGGCATGGTCGGCAACGAACGCCTCGATAAATTCCCTGCTCCCGGCATTGTGAATCGAGTAGGACACGTCGGCGACCTCGGCGGTTGTTTCCAGAAAGCGCCGATCCAGGTGGTCCTTTCCGGTTTGCGCACCAAAGGGCGGGTTCATGACGACGGTTACGTCGGAGCCATGGAGTGGCGATCGGGTTGCATCACCCCGCACCCAATCGACCGCCCCTGGAATGCCGAGCCGACGTTCATTCGCCCTGGCCTGAATAAGGGCGTCCCGATCCAGGTCCAGGCCGATGATGGTGCTTGCCCCCCGCAGCCCGGCCGCAATCGCGAGGATGCCAGTTCCAGTTCCGAGATCGAGCACGGTTTGATTCTCGATGTCCTCCTGAAGATCCGCAAAGTGAACGAGATGGGCCGCAACGTCAGCGGGCGTCGCGTATTGTTCGAGATTCGCCTGGGGTTCCTCGAAATCCTCGACGTTTGCCAGTCGCCGAGCTAACTCCCGTTTGGATCCCATGACTGTGTATTTGGGTTCCGTCGTTAGGTGTTCGTCGGTTTCATAGCGATCAACCGCCGAGATCCCCGTCTGGCTTTCTCCTACGGTTTTCTCGACGGGTCCCGCTCGAACAGTAAGGCCGTGGGGTATCAAGAAGCGCCATGTACAACATTGATAGGGTTTCACAACGCACGGTTTGCTATGGAAGAATGTCCACGGTGTGGCGCCAAGCTCGACTCGTACACGTTGTTCGGGCGGACGGCCTGGTACTGCGAGCGATGTGGGTACGCCGACGTTCCAGTTGAGCACCAACGTGAGCCGGGGTCCAGCGAATCCTGGCAGGACGCACTCAACCGGTTTTACGACGAACACCGCGACGAGACGTGATCGCCGGGTGTACTTGACTCAGGGATGATACAAGCGATTTGTCGGGTTCGATCCTTACTCGTCGTTCGCCGTTGCTTCGGTCTCTTCTTCCACTTCTCCGCTCGAAGCGTTTTGAGCGCTCTCGGATGTGTCTTCCTCGTCCGAACGGGCCGCCACCAACGCACCACGCGCAACACTATACATCGGTTCCTGGGCAATATCCACACCACTGATCGAAAACGGAATTTCGGCCTCTTCGAGGTGGTCCTCGAACAGGTCGAGGAAGCCCGGCGGCATTGCTGTCCCGCCGGTGACGACGACGGGCACGTCGAGGCCTTCTTCGACGTCCTCTTCGTCGACCTCCTCGACGACGCGCTCAATGACGTAATCGAGCAAGTTCTCGTAGTAGATCGATAGCGCCCCTTCGACGCCACCGACGTCAGTCGTGAAGTCGAGTTCGAAGTCCTCCTCCTTGATCGAAGTGACCTTGTCGACGGGGGTGCCGGTCGCCTGGGCGGCTTGATTGTCGACCCAGTCGCCACCCCGGGCGACGGAGAACTTCATGACCGGAACGGCGTAGTACGCCAAACAGACGTTGGTCATGCCCGCGCCAAAGCTAATCCCGAGACCAGTGAAGCTCTCGTTGGCGAGTTCCGAATAAATGACCGACATGCCCTCGTTGATTGGCTCCGCGTCATACCCCATGTCGGTGAGGAACGATTCGATGGTCTTCTGGTGATA
>JBKEGM010000194.1:0-5329 GCA_046710005.1 Natrialbaceae archaeon | reverse complement strand
CATGCGGACGGCGGGAGACGAGTCGGCCCTCGAGGACGTCGAATACGCGCTCGACCGAATCGACGATATCATCGACGACGTGTTGACCCTTGCACGGGAGGGCACCGATGTCCAAAATACCGAACCAGTCTCGCTCGAGTCGGTGGCCAGAACAGCGTGGGAGACCGTCGACACCCGTGCGCTTTCGCTGTCGATCGATTCGGACATGCGGGTCGAAGCCGACCCCGATCGGCTCCAGCGAGCCCTCGAGAACCTGTTTCGAAACACGATCGAACACGCAACGTTGGCGGCTGGCGCATCCGACGACGCGGAAGAATCTATTGGCGACGAGGCGACGGTCGTCCGGATCGGGCCCCTCGAAGATCGAACCGGGTTTTTCGTCGAGGACGACGGATCCGGGATCGAACCAGACCAGCGGGACAAAGTCTTTGAGCGGGGGTATTCCACCGCCAGTGAGGGCACCGGCCTGGGGCTCGTGATTGTCCAGGAACTGGTCCAGGCACACGGCTGGTCAATGCAGGTGGCCGACGAACGGAATGGTGGCGCACGCTTCGAAATATCGATCTAGATCATCCTTATCGAGGAGTAGATTCGAAGACCTGAATGCCCGAATATGGAGGGCGCCATCCGCAACCCTGGCGTTCCCATCCTGTAAGAAAAACGGCAACGGTTTCACCCCGGAAAACCAAAGGTACGGACAAGGAACGGGTTCGCGACTGGATCGCTCAACTACCCCGATCATCCAAATGACGACCACAGTCGACTTCCCCGAAACAAGACAATGACAGCCAACGCAACGAAACCCGCTGACGACGACATCTGTCGGATCCGCGCGGTGCTCGAACTTACCCCCACAAAAGAGTGTATGCTCAGGCGAGATGACAGAGAAGTGGTCGAATTGAAAGTTACGGGGAACGGGAAAAACCCCCGTTGCGAGTGGGGGCTTACGACTGACGATGCCGAAATCCAGTACGAGGACACGCCGGCGGGGGAGTGTGAAGATTGCCCATGGCCAATCTTCGAGCGTCACGGATGTATCACGCAGATCCTTGACGTAGAGGGCGATTCCATCGTAGCATCGGTCAATGTGGAGGACGAGATCGCATTGCAGGAACTCCTCGAAGAACTCCAAGCGGCCTGCGAGGAACTTCGGACGATTACGATGGTAGAGCCGGGGCGAAACTGTGACCCAATGGAGGAGGAAGTCGGCGAAGTCGCACTCTCTTCGCTCACGAAGAAGGAACGGAAAGCCCTCGAAATGGCCGTCGCCGACGGGTACTATGCGATTCCACGGAACGCGGACCTGAGTGAGATTGCGGAGGAGTTCGATATCACGCCGTCGGCCATGTCCCAGCGGCTCAACCGCGCCGAAGCGAAGATCGTCTTGCAGTTGTTTTCCGAGTCCTGACGCACCGGCTTCGGGGTTTGCCGGACATCCAGACCGAACTGCCGTCTCCGGTATCGTTTTCCCGTCCGTCCGCCACCCTCGCCTATGGACGACGCACTCGTCATCGGCGGCACGCGCTTTATCGGGCGCCACGTCGTCGAGGACCTTCGAGAGCACGGCTACGATGTTACGATCTTCAACCGGGGTACCCACGAGAACCCATTCGCCGACGTCGAGGACGTGGATCACGTTCAGGGCGATCGCACGGACGACGGTGACCTCGCCGACGCCGCCGCGACCGATCCCGACCTGGTAATCGACTGCGTGGCTTACTATCCGCGGGACGTTCGGACCGCTACCCGGGTCTTCGACGACGTCGACGCGTACGTCTACATCTCCTCGGGCGACGCATACGGCCGGGAGGAAATTCCGAAACGTGAGGGTGAGACGCCCCTCAAACGATGCACCGAAGACCAGGCGACCGACGAGTCGGGCGAAGCCTACGGGAACCGGAAAGCAGAGGGCGACCGTGCTATCTTCGAGGCCGCCGAACGCGGCGTCAATGCGTTCAGCGTCCGCCCCTGCATCGTCTACGGGCCCCACGACTACAGCGAACGCCTCGATTACTGGATCGATCGAGTCAACCGGTTCGACA
Organism: Natrialbaceae archaeon; assembly: GCA_046710005.1. Classification (GTDB taxonomy): domain Archaea; phylum Halobacteriota; class Halobacteria; order Halobacteriales; family Natrialbaceae; genus DATFIX01. The sequence continues at coordinate 3,287 of JBKEGM010000194.1, read as the reverse complement.
GGATCGTCATTCCGGGCGACGGCCAGAACGTCTGGCACCGGGCGTACGTCGAGGACGTCGCCAGCGCCCTCCGGATCGTCGGCGAGCGCGGCGAACCCGGACGGGCGTACAACGTGGGTGACCGCCGCCTGGTGACCATCGAGGAAATGATCGATCTGATCGCCGAGGCCATCGAAACTGACGTCGAAACCGTCCGGGCCGGGCCCCGCGAACTCGCCGCGGGGGGTTTGGCCCCCGAGGACTTCATCCTCTATCGGGACTACCCACACGTGATGGATACGAACGACCTCGCCGCCCTGGGCTTGGAGTCGACACCGCTGGAAACCGGGATGGCCCGCACCGTGGAGGATCACCTCGACAGCGACCGCATCGGCAGCGAACACGATCCCGGGCGCGACGCCGAAGAAACAGTTCTGGGCGTCCTCGATACACTGTAGACGGCCATTACGCCACTTTGTGGCGCAAAGTTCAACACGCGGCCGGACGTGAGTTGAAGTGATGGCCACTGATACGGGCAAACCCGACGTGGATCCGGAGGAGTTGCAGGCCCAATTGGACCGGATTCAGGAGGCGATGGGGATCACCGAGCGCAGCGACGGGGCGATCCGGCAATGGCTCGTGCTCGCCGGACTGGTCGGGGGCGCGTGTCTGGCGTCCCAATACGTTTACTCCACGGACGTCAGTGGATGGGCGTACTGGCTCATTTGGTTCGGCGGTTTCGGAGGCGGGTTCGCGCTGTACTATGGCCGTGCTGGAGCGGGCAACGTCGAAACGCCCTCCGACAAGCCGAGCATCCCCTTCCAGATCCTCGTGCCGTACCTGGCGGTTTTTCCCCTCCTCGCGGTCCTGGGATATTACACGGACCTGGCCGGGCAGGCGGAAGGACTCACCACCCTCGCCGTGATCCTGATCATGCTCGGCGTCGGGTACGTGGTCGCCGGTCACAGTCTCCGGGCGTACCGCATCCGTGCACGGGATCGGTATCCGTTTTACGTCGGCGGGCTTTGGATGGCGGCTCTTGGCGTCGCATTGCCGCGCTACGAACTCCTCCGGACCTGGCCCTTCCTCGCGTTCGGCGGCGTCTACGTCGTCTACGCGCTGCTCACCTACGCGTACCTGGAGCGGTAGTATGAACTTCGACAAACTTGTCCACCAGCCCACGAGGCTGCAACTGTTCGCCTACCTCTACCGCCATGACTCTTCGACGTTCACCGAACTTCAAGAAGACCTCGACCTCACGGAGGGCAACCTCTCCAGCCACCTCCAGCGCATGGAGGACGCCGGCGCAGTGAGCGTCGAGAAGGAGTTCGTCGATCGACGGCCACGCACGACGTATGCACTCACCGAGGACGGGACGGAACTGTTCAAGGAGCACGTGGACACCCTCGAAGCGCTGATCGAGGGGCTCGGCGAATAGGCGGTGTCTCTGGATTGGGACCGACCCGACTACTAATTATACAGTTGACTATTTACTCTGCAATTCAAAGTTAGTTTGCTTCACAAACCTTTTTACTACCCAAACTAACGGCACGGGTATGTCGACGGACATCGCCCGTGACGTCGAATACGTTCACGGGCAGGATGCGGACCGGGTGTCCTGGCCCAGACAGACGACGGCGTTCGCGTTGCGAAACTTGCGCGGGATGCTCCGAACGAAGGCCACGATCATCTGGGGCTTCGGGTTCCCGGCGTTCTGGTACCTCCTGACGAGCGCGTTCTTCCTGCCAGGTGCCGAGTCGGTCGGCGGAGCAGCGATCCTCGCGGACGTCAAGGGTGCGACGGCCGTTTCGCTCGGCCTCTTCGGGGTGTTGACCGTGACGCTCGTCGCCTTCGCGGGCGGGTTGACGCGGGACCTCGAGCGGAAGCGTTACCGGAAACTCCGCTCGTTGCCCGTCGCCCCGAGCGCGGACTTCGCGGGCCGGTTCCTGGCCGGCCTCGCGGTCGCCGCCGGGGCGTACGTCCTGGTCGTGCTGGTCGGCCTCGCGGACGGCGCCGATTACGCCCTTCGGGGCCCCGCGTCGATCCCGGTGGTCGTCCTGACGTTCGCCCTCTTCGCGCTGGTCGGCGTTTCGGTCGCCGTCCTCGTCACCTGGTTCGTCGAGGACACCGATATCGTCCAGGGAATCACGAACGCGATCCTCCTGCTCACCTTCTTTTTGACCGGCTACAACGGGTTGACCCCCGGCATGCTCCCGGAGCGGACCCGGTTCGTCGTGAACCTCGCGCCGAACGCCCTGGCGGCCCGCCTGCAAACCTGGCACCTCACCGAGACGCCGGCGACGACGGCCGGCGGCGCGGGCGCGACGGGGAGCGGTATGACGCCGCCGGCGCTCCCGATCGGCCCGGAGTACGTGGCCGTGCTCGTGGTCTGGGCCGTCGGCCTCGGGGGACTTGCGACGATCCTGATGGACCGAGCGATGTACAGCGGCGAAGGGAGTGAGTGACCGTGGCTGCGATCGAGACCCACGACCTCCACAAGGACTTCGGCGAGGTGGGCGTCCTCGACGGCCTCGACCTGGAGGTCTATGAAAACGAGATTACCCTGCTCATGGGCCCGAACGGGTCCGGGAAAACGATCCTGCTGTCCTGCATCGCCGGTGGACTCCACCCCGACGACGGCCGGATCGAGGTCCGCGGTTTGTCCCCCGAGGCGGCCGCCTCAGAACTGAGCTTCATGCTCCAGGATGGGATGCTGGTGGACCAACTAACGGGGCGAGAGAACGTGGCGTTCTTCCAGGATCTCCACCCTCGGGCGACTGACCGCTGGCAGCAGGTGCTGGACGCACTCGAGTTCGAACACAAGGACCTCGACCGGGAGGTGAGCGAGTATTCGGGTGGGATGAAGCGCAAACTCGAACTGGCAATCGCGCTCGCGCCCGAGGTCCCGGTATACCTGCTTGACGAACCGACTGCCGCCCTCGACGTAACGGTCGTCGACGCACTCCATGCGATCCTCGCTGATCTCGAGTCGACTGGGAAGACGATCCTGCTGTCGAGTCACCGCCCCGTGGACGCCGGCCTTGCGGACAGAATCGCGTTCGTGACTGACGGCGGCATCGTTGCGCAGGATCGTCCGGAAAACCTGCTCTCGGGCGTCCCGCAAGTGGTGCACGTCGAAGGGATCCACGACGGCGTGGGCGAATTCGTGCAGGACGGACGACTCTTCGAGGCTGGGGTCGAGCGTCGGGGATTCCTCCGGAATGACGTGGATACCGGAACGATCACCAGTGCCGTTGACGACCCGACCGCTAGCGTCCGCGTAACAGATCCCAGTGTGACGGACCTCT
>JBKEGM010000193.1:0-5356 GCA_046710005.1 Natrialbaceae archaeon | reverse complement strand
CGTCGACCTCACCGACGAGCGTCGCCAAGAAATTCTCGAGACGAACGACGATTTTGCCCGAAACGCGCTCCGCGTGCTCGGCTTCGCCCGCAAGCCGAACGTCGATCCCGACGAGGCCGAAGACGAGATCGAGGACGGCATGGTCTTCCTCGGCTTGCAAGGCATGATCGACCCGCCGCGCGACGAGGTTCCCAGTGCCGTCCAGGACTGCCGGGACGCCGGGATCGAGGTCGTGATGGTCACCGGAGACAACCTCGAGACGGCCAAGGCAATCGGGGATGAGATCGGGTTCGATACGGAGGGGGCGATGACCGGCACCGAAGTCGAGAACCTTTCCGACGAGGAACTGGCCGAGACCGTCGAGGATATCGAGATCTTCGCCCGGGTCTCTCCCGGGGGAAAGGTGCGGATCCTCCAGGCCGCTCTCGCGAACGGCCGCGACGTCGCGATGACCGGCGACGGCGTCAACGACGCCCCAGTGCTCAAGCGCGCCGACGTGGGCGTCTCGATGGGGATCCGGGGGACCGACGTCGCCCAGCAGTCAAGTGACATGGTGCTCCAGGACGACAACTTCGCAACGATCCGCGACGCCATCGCCGAGGGTCGGGGCATCTTTGACAACATCCGCAAATTCGTCAACTTCCTCCTGTCGGCCAACGCTGGCGAAGTCCTGGTGGTCTTCTTCGGGGTGCTTGTCGGCAGCGCGTTCTTCCCCTCGCTGTTTGCGGGCAGCACTGACGCCCTGATCCTGACGCCAGTCATGTTGCTGTGGATCAACCTGGTGACCGACGGCCTGCCGGCCCTCGCGCTAGGGACCGATCCCACATCGGAAGGGATCATGGATCGACCGCCACGCAGCAGTGACGAACCGGTCATCAACCGTCGAATCCTGGTGTCGATTCTGATCATCGGCGGCCTCATGACCGTCGCGGGGCTCCCGCTGTTCTTCTTCGAATTGCAGCGCACTGAAGACCTCGTGATGGCCCAGACGCTCCTGTTCACGTTCCTCGTCGTGGTCCAGATGGCGGTCCCCCAGCTCGTCCGGTCGCGGTACGACCTCTCCCTGTTCTCCAACCGCTGGCTCATTGCCGCCATCGCGAGCTCGATCGCGCTCCAGCTGATCGTGTTGTACACGCCAGTGAACGGATACTTCGGCGTCGTCCCCATCGGACCCACCGGCTGGGCCTGGATTGGAATTGTCCTGGTCGGATTCCTCCTCATATGGCTCGTCGTCGCCACGGTCGTCGGTCGATCGAGGCGTGAGACGTGAGCGAAAATCGAGGGAGGAACGCCAGTCGAGCGCAAGGGCACCATTTCGTCGCGTCAGACGTTCCCGCGTCGGCGATTCCACACCGGGTGAAATCTCCACCTGAAACGAACCTATTTCCCAGTCATGGCCGACCGGGAGCTATTTCTTCCATTCCGTCCCACGTAGTCACATGTCGTTCATCGAGTGGTCCGACGACCAGTTCGGAGTCGGGATCGAACGGGTGGACGAACAACACCGTCGCCTGTTCGAACTCCTCAACGAACTGTATGAAGCAATGGAGGAAGACGAGGGCGAAGAAGCAGTCGGCGACGTCATTGCGGAACTGGAAGACTACACCTACTACCACTTCGAAGACGAAGAATCCTACATGGACGAGTGCGGCTTCGCCGACGAGTGCGAGGGATGTTTCCTGGCGCAGGAGAACGCCCATCGGGGCTTCGAGCAGGAAGTATCGGAATTGCGCGAACTCTACGAGTCCGACGACGCTGCCGTCCAAATGCAGACCCTCCGATTCCTTCGGACGTGGGTCGCCGAACACGTCGCGGGAATGGATCAGCAAATCGGTACGTTCATGGAGGAGGGCCCAGATGACCTGAAACCGATGGAGATGTCGGTCAAGAAGTAACTCCTGGTCATACTTGTGCTTCCGTCGTTCCATGCCGACCGACAGTCCGCGTCTGCAGGACCGATTGCCCTTTAATGGCGGAGCCAGTCAGAGACCCATATGAGTCGATTCGAGGAGGTCGACGACCAGTACGACCCCCATGCGGTCGAGGACCGCGTGTTCGAGTACTGGGACGACGTCGATGCCTATGAGACGGCGACGGAACGCCGGGCCGGCGAGGAACGCTATTTCTTCGTCGACGGCCCGCCGTACACGTCGGGGTCGGCCCACATGGGCACGACCTGGAACAAGGTGCTCAAGGATTCCTACGTCCGGTATCTCAGGATGCAGGGCTACGACGTGACCGACCGGCCGGGCTACGACATGCACGGCCTGCCGATCGAGACGCGGGTCGAGGAGGAACTCGGCTTCGAGAACAAGAAGGACATCCTGGAGTTCGGGGAGGAGAACTTCATCGAGGAGTGCAAAACCTACGCCGAAGACCAACTCGAGGGGCTCCAGGAGGACTTCAAATCCTTCGGGGTCTGGATGGACTGGGAGAACCCCTACAAGACGGTCAACCCCGAGTACATGGAGGCCGCCTGGTGGGGATTCGAGCAGGCCCACGAGAAAGGCCTCGTCGAGCAGGGCCAGCGCAGCATCAACCAGTGCCCGCGGTGTGAGACCGCCATCGCCAACAACGAGGTCGAGTACGATCAGGTCGAGGACCCCTCGATCTACGTGAAGTTCCCGTTGACGGGTCGCGAGGGTCACCTCGTCATCTGGACGACCACACCGTGGACGATCCCAGCGAACACCTTCGTCGCGGTCGACCCCGAGATGACCTACCGGGGCGTCCGAGCCGAGAAGGACGGCGAGTCGGACGTCCTCTACGTCGAGGAGACGCTCGTCGAGGACGTGCTCCGGGAGGGGCGCTACGCGGACTACGAGGTCGTCGACGGGGTGTCCGGCGAGGAGATGATCGGCTGGGAATACGAGCATCCGCTTCGCGAGGAGGTCCCCGAAGCCCCGGACTTCGAGGGCGCAGGCCAGGTCTACGCCGCCGACTACGTGGAGGCCGACCGCACGGGGCTGGTCCACTCCGCGCCGGGCCACGGCGAGGAGGACTTCGAGCGCGGCGAGGAACTCGGTCTGGAGGTGTTCTGTCCGGTCGGCGCTGACGGCGTCTACGAGGAGGATGGTGGGAAGTACGCCGGGCAGTTCGTCAAGGACGCCGACCCGGAGATCATGGACGACCTCGAGGACAGGGGCCTGCTCCTCTCCAGGGACACGACCCACCACCGTTACGGCCACTGCTGGCGGTGTGACACGGGCATCATCCAGCGCGTGACCGACCAGTGGTTCATCACGATCACCGACGTCAAAGAGGACCTCCTTGAGAACATCGAGGACAGCGAGTGGTACCCGTCGTGGGCCCGGGACAGTCGCTTCCGGGACTTCGTCGAGGAGGCCCCCGACTGGAACGTCTCGCGCCAGCGTTACTGGGGTATCCCGATACCCATCTGGGTGCCGGATAGCGACGCGAAAGCCTCGAACGGAGACGGTGAAGCCGTCGACTGGGACGGAAGCATGGACGACGTGATCGTCGTCGGCGACCGTGAGGAACTCGCCGAGCGCGTCGACCAGGATGTCGACCCCGAGACCGTCGACCTCCACAAGGACACCGTCGACGACCTGACGATCAGCGAGGACGGGACCACCTACACCCGCGTCCCGGACGTGTTCGACGTGTGGCTCGACTCCTCGGTCGCGACCTGGGGGACCCTCGACTACCCCGAGAAGCAGGCGGACTTCGAGGAACTCTGGCCCGCTGACCTCATCCTCGAGGCCCACGACCAGACGCGTGGCTGGTTCTGGTCCCAGCTCGGGATGGGCACTGTGGCGACGGGCGAGATCCCCTACGAGCAGGTGGTCATGCACGGCCACGCCCTCATGCCGGACGGCCGGGCGATGTCCAAATCGAAGGATATCCTCGTCGACCCCCACGAGGTCATTGAGCGCTACGGGGTCGACCCCATGCGCCTGTTCCTCCTGTCGGTCACGCCCCAGGGCGATGACATGCGGTTCTCCTGGGACGAAACTGAGGAGATGCAGGCCGATCTCAACATCCTCTGGAACGTCTTCCGGTTCCCACTGCCGTACATGCGCCTCGACGACTTCAACCCCGAGGCGATTACCCCCGAGGACCTCGACGAGGACCTCCAGCTGGTCGACGAGTGGGTGCTCTCGCGGCTTCAGACCGTGACCGCTGAGATGACCACGCACATGGAGGAGTTCCGTCAGGACCGGGCACTGGACACGCTGCTCGACTTCGTCGTCGACGACGTCTCTCGGTTCTACGTCCAGGCCGTCCGCGAGCGAATGTGGGCGGAAAGCAACAGCCCGTCCAAACTCGCCGCCTACGCAACGCTCTACGAGGTGCTCTTCACGGTTGTTGAGTTACTCGCCCCGTTCGCCCCCTTCGTCAGCGAGACGATCTACGGGGTCCTCACCGGCGAGGACGACCTCGACACCGTCCACGCCCGGGATTGGCCCGACTCCGATGAGTACTGGCGCGATGAGGTACTCGAAACCGACCTCCAGCGCCTCCGGGCCGTCGAAGAGGCCGGGTCGAATGCCCGACAGCAGGCAGACCGGAAGCTGCGCTGGCCCGTGGCTCGCGTGGTCGTCGTGGCCGACGACGAGCGCACTGCGACCGCGGTCGAGCGCCACCGCGACCTCCTCGCCGACCGGTTGAACGCCCGCGAGGTCGATGTCGTGGGTGCCGACGAGGAATGGGCAGAACTCGAGTACGGCGCCGAGGCCGACATGAGTCTGCTTGGGCCCGCGTTCGGCGATACCGCCCACGAGGTCATGCAGGCGCTCAACGACGCTCGCGTCGACGAGCCCAGCCTCGACGCGGTGAAGAGAGCCGTCAGAGACGACTTCGGCGAGCCGTTCGATCTGGACGAGGAGATGATCGAGTTCGTCACCCGGACGCCGAAGGGGGTGACGGGCGCGACGGTCGACGACGAAGGCGAGACCTACGGCGTCGCCTACGTCGATGCAACGCTCACCGAGGACATCGAGAGCGAGGGCTACGCCCGGGAGGTCGTGAGACGGGTCCAGGAGATGCGCAAGGATCTCGATCTGGAAGTCGAGCAGCGAATCCGCCTGGAGATGACCGTCGAGGGGCACCGCGTGGCCAAGCTGGTGGACCGCCACCGCGAGTTGATCGCCGAAGAGGTTCGCGCCGACGAATTCGGCCCCGTCCAAGACGGCTACCGCGAGGAGTGGGACGTCGAGGGCGTCGCGATGACGTTCGCCATCGAACCGCTCGGGGATTGACATCCTCACCCGCCTGAAGGCGGGGTGAATCCCGGGCGTTGGGATATTAGGGTTTGCAGTCTACCTGTTCTTGTGGGTGGAACGCACCCGTGGTTGTATCGAACAGGTAGACTCCGGGCTGTGCCAAGCAGCCG
>JBKEGM010000192.1:0-5422 GCA_046710005.1 Natrialbaceae archaeon | reverse complement strand
GATATAGGTTGAATGAACATATGAAGGCTACTTGCCCAACAGAAACGCATCGACGATTCCTCAAAACAGCAGCAGTGGGCATGGCCGCATCCAGAATCCATAGGTCCAATGCAGTCAATTCGAGCGAGTATGTTGGAGCCGGCGAAGGAGGCCTCGACGAGAAACCCACTCCTCTTCAGAATGGGGAAATTCGAGAAGCAAAACAGTTAATTGATAAATACGATATTGAATGCGCAATGGCTCGGGCTTCCGTAGATGCTGATTCAGATCGCGTCAGTTCACAGGCGGTACGAGGCGGATGCCACGGGGCGAGTGTCTTCTCTTTGACGACTCGAAAGGGTCCGTTTTACTCGGTTCTGGCTCCGGGCCACAGATCGTCGAGTTCCTCGGAAGACGGCGCGTGGACGATCGTCACCGTCTTGCCGTCGACGCCGACCGCATAGGCCCCGCCGAAGTCGCCCTCGAGGTGCGAGTACGATCCGCGATCGGTCCCGCCACGATAGGACAGCAACGCCCGGTAGCCCTCGGCGAACTCCCGGGCTTCGGCGGCGTCGTCCCACTCGATCCGCCAGACGTACCCCGTCGACCCGTTCGGGCGTTCGTACACGGCGAGCGCGTCGCCGGCCCACCCGGCCGAATAATTCAGATCGTAGTCGAGCGGGTCGGTAGCGTTCACCTGCCCGTCGTCGAGGTTGAGGAACGCCGACCGGGGAACGACGGCGCCCGGCCGGTCGTCGTAGGCGGTGTACATGAACATCGTCGCGATACCCGCCTCGCCGATGGTCGTCACGGAGTCCCCGTCCGATCGACTAACCTGTTGCCAGGGATCGCCGGATTCGTCGGGCACGGTCACGTCTTCGGGCGGGTCACGGCCGATCTTCTCGGGGTGGATGACGTGCTCGGAACTCCGCGGCGGGTCGTCGTAGAGCGCCATCACGGCGTCCCAGCCCCCGTCGGCCCGCGTCTCGCGGACGAGTGCTTCGCCGTCGGCGTAGGGGAAAAACTGCAAGAGGTACAGCCCCATATGGACGGCACTCGCGTTTTGCGGGGTGTTCCCCTCGGCACCCTCGGTTGCATCCTCGCCATCCCCGTCCACTTCCCTTGATGCCCCCGATCCGACGCATGCCCATTCGCCTTCGCACTGCCGTTCGTACAACCGATCGACCAGGTTGGCGTCGCCCTCGATTAACGCGACCAGCGCCCGGATCTCGTCGTCGCTCGCCCCCTGGGGCACCTGTAACGGAACGTTCCGGAACTGGTAGGCATGGGCCAGTTCCTGTGCCAGCGTCGACTCGTCGAGGGTCGGTTCCGATGCCTCCGCGACGATCACGATACGATCCTCGTTCACGTCGTAATACCCGAGCACCGACTCGTTCCGGGTTTCCCGTTCCTGTGTGGTGGCGTTCTTCCGTGACCCGACGAGGAACAGTGCCCGGTATCGGACGGTGTCGAACGTCCGGTCGGCGGCGGTAGCGTTACCGCCACCCCCACTGTTTTCGGTTCGGTATTCCTCGCGACTGATCACCGAGACCGGAACCGACTGGTCGAACTCCACGCCACGGAGGTGCTCGACGCGGGCCATTGCCCGGGCGACCACGGCGTCGAGTTCGGTCTCGTTCAGGCCGTCGTCGACCGTGACGGAGAGGGATTCGTCATACCAGTAGCCCCCTTCCCACCCCTTCACGTCCTCGTCCGGATCGGGACGGGACGTTTCGGTGGCGGGGGTTGCAGCCCCGTAGCCTTCAGTACTCGTCACAGTCCCTAACGGCTCTCCGGTAACGGAATTCCCAGTCGTGGGGCTGGATTCAGCCGACGGAGATTCGGTGCTCGGCGCCGTCGGGGCGGAACAGCCGGCAAGCAGCACCAGGAGGGCGGCGATAATCGGAAGGGCGCGCATCCGGGCGACGTTTGGGGCGGCGTCCAAAAAGGACACCGCCTGTGGATCCCGCAGTGCACTGCCGATCAACCATCCTCTTCGCACAAATAGCAAGGGGTGGACGCGCGGATTACATGGAGCGTGTATCCTGGCGTCCAAGCCGGTATACGGGTCGTAGACGCATAATTTCGTTGGTCGATTTTAGCATCTAACAGGATGTGTTAGAAACAAATAATCCGCCAGTCCAATCCCCCCGGAGGAATCACTCTCCGAGCGCATCGGACAGTTTCTTTGCCGGATGGGGCGGGTGACCCTGGTGGCCCGACCAATCGCCGAGTTGGGTCCGGCACGATGCGCCCGGGGCGACGACCGTCTCGCCGTGACTGGCCTGAATCTGGTCGAACAGAATCTCGCCGATGGCGCGACTGAGGGCGTAGTGGTCGGCTTCGTACCCGAAGGTGCCGGCCATGCCACAGCAGCCCGAATCGAGTTCGTCCACCTCGTACCCGGCCGCCCGAAGGGCGGCGACGGCGTGGCCGTCCTTCTCGACGGCTTTCTGGTGGCAGTGACCGTGGTACGTCAGGACCTCGTCGGCGGCGTCGAAGTCGATCGAATCGGTCAGGCCGTGGACGTCGAGGTACTCCGCGACGCCGTATGCGTTGTCCGCGAGCCGGTGGGCCTGGCTCGAGAGATCCTCGTCATCACCCAGCAGGTCGATGTAATCCGATTGGAGCATGACGGCATCGGAGGGTTCGACGCACACCACGTCCCAACCATCGCGGACGCGAGGATCGAACCGCTCGACGTTCTCAGCGGCGACCGCCCCCGAGTGGTCGAGCATTCCGCGCGAATGGGCAGGCCGCCCGCTGTCGGTCGTCTCCGCGAGGCGGACGTGAACGCCCGCCGCCTCGAGCACCCGAACCGTCGCTTTCCCCGCCTCGGGGTAGCTGAAGTTCGTGTAGGTGTCGACAAGCACCAGTGCGCGGCGGTCGGCCTCCTCGGGAGCGACTGCAGTCCCTCGGTCGTCGAACCAGTTGCGAACCGTCCGGCGACTGAACCTCGGGAGCGAGCGCTCGCGAGCGACGCCGACGGTCTTCTCGGCGATCGTTCCGGCCCCCGGCAGTTGCTGGATGGCATTCGAGAGTGGCGCGAACGTGCTCCCGATTCTCGCCAACGCCTCGAAGTTCGCGAACAGTCGATCGCGAAGTGAGAGGCCCTCTTCCTGGTGGTAGGCGTGGGTCACCTCGGCCTTGACCTTCGCCAGGTCCACGCCACTCGGACAGTCGTTCTTGCAGCCCTTGCAGCCGATACAGAGGTCGAGCACTTCCGCCACGAACTCCTCTTCGACCGGGTCGTCAGGGAGTTCGCCGCTCATCGCTCGGCGGAGCGCGTTGGCGCGCCCGCGAGTCGAGGTGATCTCCTCGTTGCTGGCGCGGAAGGTCGGACACATCACGCCGCCGGTGTCGTCCTGGGGGCCGCGACACCCGCCACAGCCGTGACACAGTTCGATCATTCCCTGCATCTCGTTCTCGTTGCCCCAGTGCAGGACCGGCTCGAACCCGGCATCGAACTCGTACTCGGGGTCGAACCGGAGGTGCTCGGTGAGGTCGGTGGGATCCTCCTCGCGATACACGACCTGGCCGGGATTCAGGAGCCAGTCGGGGTCGAACGCCATCTTGAGATCCTGGAACGTCGCCCAGAGTTCGTCGCCGTAGCGCTTGCGGTTCCACTGGGAGCGGGCACGCCCGTTGCCGTGCTCGCCTGAGATGCTGCCGTCGTACTCGACTGCCAGGTCGGTTACGGCGTCGGCGATTGATTCCATCCTGTCCAGCCCCGCCTCCGATTTGGTGTTCACTAGCGGGCGGACGTGCAACACCCCAGGACCGGCGTGGGCGTAGAAACTGGCGAACGTGTCGTGCTCGTCGAGGACTTGCTGGAAGTCTTCGACGAAATCCGGGAGGTTTGCCGGCGGGATGCCGACGTCCTCGACGAAGGCAATGTGCTTGGCGTCCGTGGTTCGCGAGAGCAGGATCGGGAGGCCTGCCTTCCGCAGATCCCAGACCGCTGCCCGCTCGTCGTCGGCGTGGGCCTCGACGGCGTCGAACGCACGCGCCGGTGCGTCGGTACCGACACGGTCGGCCGCATCGTCCGGGTCGCCAACTGCGGTTACTTCCGGGCACCGGTCAGCAAGCAGGTTCGCGATCCGTCGTTTCCCGTCGGCGTCGTCCTCGGCGTAGACCTCGACGAGGAGTGTGGCGGCGGTCCCCTCGGGCAATTTGGCGACCACGTCCTTGAACGCCGGGCGGTCGGCCGCCAGGTCGATCAGTACTTCGTCGACCAGTTCGACGGCTGCCGGGTCGAACGCCAGCAAGGTCTCGACGTCCGCCATGGCGTCCATGAGGTCGTCGTAGCACAGCAGGGCGAGCGACTTCGTCTCCGGGACCGGTTCGAGCGAGACCGTTGCCTCGGTGATCGTCGCGAGCGTGCCTTCGCTGCCCGCGAGCAGTGCGGCCAGGTTGATCGTCTCGCCGTCGCCGGTGGGTTCGCCGGGGCCGCGTTCCTCGCCCCGCAGATCCTCGACCAGCCAGTCGAGGTTGTACCCGGAAACGTTGCGCTTGAGGTCGGGGTAGCGCTCCGCGATCAGGTCGCCCTGTTCGTCGAGAATACGATCGATCTCGGCGTAGATCCGTGCCTCGAGGTCGCCCTCGGGGTCGCCGCGCTCGGCCAGTTCCTCGCGGTCCACCCGTCCGAACGTCGTCACGGTCCCGTCAGCCAGGACGACTTCGAGTTCCTCCAGGTAGGCGTCGGTTTTGCCGTACTGCAGCGAGTGCGCGCCCGTCGAATTGTTCCCAATGGCCCCGCCAAGGACCGACTTGTCGCCCCAGGCCGGGTCGGGCGCGAACTTCAGGCCGTGCTCGCTTATCTCTCCGTTTAGTGCCTCCAGGGTAACCCCGGGTTGAGCTGTGGCGGTGCCCGCGTCAGGATCGACGGCCGTCACCGCATCCATGTGCGTCGAGAAGTCCAGGACGACGGCCTCATTGACTGCCTGCCCGGCCAGGGAGGTACCGCCGCCACGGGGCAGGACCGGAATCTTGCGGTCGGCACAGTAGTCCATCACGGCCGCGACGTCCGCCGTCGACCGCGGGAAGACGACGCCGATTGGCGTTTGTTCGTAGATGCTCGCGTCGGTCGCGAACAGCGACCGGGAGTAACTGTCCATCCGGACCTCCCCGTCGATCAGCGCGTCGAGATCGGCCTCGAGAGCTGGCCGCGTCACCTCGTCGCTCCGGTAGTCGTAGGACGCCCGCCAGTCGCGTGCGTCCGTCCCGGGGTCTGTTGCCATGAGTACAAACTCCCGCGACAGCTCCTTAATCGTTCGCGAATGGAGGAGGGCAGGCCGGTGTCGCCGGAATCCCCACGATCAACCGAGCGCGACGGGGACCGCCGCCCAGGCGACGAGCCCGGTCGTAACCGCCAGCGTGGCCCAGTCGGCGGCGCGAAACCGGAGTTCCGGGAGCGTCGGGTTCCAGGCAAAACACCGCGCCT
>JBKEGM010000191.1:0-5432 GCA_046710005.1 Natrialbaceae archaeon | reverse complement strand
GCCTGAGCCGGCTCTTGATCTGGAACGGTTCCCAGTTGCAGTCGTGATAGAGCACCTCGGCGAGCGTTCCGAACTCGCTGTTGTTCAGTTCGATTCCACGGTTGCCCCTGTTGGTGACGTACGGTTCTGATCGGAGTTCGTCGTGGACCTCGCGGGCCGTCGAGTAGTCGTGTGGGTCGATCGCGGCGATCGAGAGGAGGTTCTCTTCGTCGATCGGCGATCCCCACCGATGTTTCGCGATCATCGCGGCGAGAAGCGCACATTCCACCGACGGTTTCCGCATATATCGATCTACAGGTACCGCTGTAATAAAATCATGTTAGTGTGTGTTAACGCCTAAGAAAATAGTTATACGCATGGGCGGTTATGATAGCACCATGAGTAGGTCAACGCCGACGGACAGCGGCAACGGCCGAGACACCAAGGAGGCTCGCCTTGCCCACCCGAGTGGGTTGCTGTACCTGCTGCAACACGAGGGCGTTCCGATCCTCCTCGACGCGATTCTCGACCTTCCACCAGGTCGGGAGTTCAACAAAAGCGAGTTCGCGGACCACGCCGGCGTGACGCGCCAGACCGTCGGCAACTACATCGACCTCCTTCTGGCGGTCGAGATCGTCGAGGAGGTGCCGAACACGACCCCGCAGCGATACCGAGTGGCCGAGAGCGACGTGGTCCGAGAACTATTCGAGTTCAATAGCGCGCTGAACGCGACCGGTGAGTGATCCCGTACCGACCCAGGCCTCACCGCTCCCGAGACGGGGCGCTGGTCGGCGAGACCGACACGAAATCGCGGGATCGTTTCGAACCAAAACATCCATTTTCGACGCGGGCGAGTGACGACCATGGAGACGGTCAGCGCCGACGATTTTCAGGACATCGTACAGGTCGCGGACCCGCAACTCGCCCCCGGCGGCGACCGGGTCGCGTTCGTCCGCAAGGTCCCCAGGGACGACGAGGAGTACGAGGCGACGGTCCACGTCGTCTCCACGGCCGGCGGCGAACCCCAGCGGTTCACCATCGAGGAAGGTGCAGATAGCGAGCCGCGCTGGAGCCCCTCCGGCGACCGGATCGCGTTCGTCTCGACGCGCGGGGCCGACGACGACCGCCCGCAGCTGTGGGTCGTCCCCACCCACGGCGGCGAGGCGCGCCAGATCACGACCGTGGCCGGCGGCGTCGGATCGATCGAGTGGAGCCCCGACGGCACGCGCATCGCGTTCGTCCAGCAGGCCAGCGAGGAGGACCGCGAGGAGGAGCGCGACGTCGAGGTCCCCGGGGACTTCGAACCCGAGGAGCCCGACCCGCGGGTGATCGATCGAACCGTCTACCGGACCCAGGAACGGTACTTCGACGGCAAGCGCTCGCACGTCTACGTCGTCGACCTCGCGGACGACGCGGTCGAGCGACTCACCGACGGTGACGCCGACTTCGGCGGGCCAACTTGGGGCGACGACGAGACGCTGTACTACGCCAAAAGCGTCGGCGACGACCCCGACGACTCGGTCGAATACGAGATCGTCGCCCACGATCTCGCGGAGGACGAGACCGAACGGCTCCACCGTACCACGGGGTGGGCTATGGAACTGGCGGCCACGGAGGACGGCCGGATCGCGCACGTTTTCCAGGAGGAAGAACAGGTCTCGATCCAGCCGGCCGAGGTCAAAGTCTACAACCGCGAGACCGGCGACGTGACCCACCCGACGGCTGACCTCGACCGGACGCTGGGCCTGCACGGCAGCGTCCAGTGGGGTCCCGACGAGGAACTGCTCTACTTCGCGACGCCCGACGAGGGTGCGACCGCGCTGTGGGAGGTCGCCTGGGACGACACCGATCCCGACCGGGTGCTGCGCGAGGACTGGAGTTCGATCGACGGCGCGGACGTCGGCGATGACGCCGTCGCCTTCGTCCGCAGCGAGTGGGACCACCCCGGCGACGTGTTCGTCGCCACTCGCGGCGGTGCCGAGGAGCGCCGGCTCACCCGGGTGAACGACGACTACTTCGAGGACCGTGCCGTGAGCCGACCCGAGGAACTGCGGTACGAGAGCAACCAGGGCGAGGTACAGGGGTGGGTTCTCAGACCCCCAGAATACGATGAAATCGACCAGTACCCCATGGTCGTCGAAATTCACGGCGGCCCCCACGCCATGTGGACCACCAGCGGGACGATGTGGCACGAGTTCCAGACCCTGGCAGCGCGGGGCTACGTCGTCTTCTGGTCGAACCCGCGTGGCTCGACCGGCTACGGAGAGGAGTACTCGAAGGCCATCGAGCGCGACTGGGGCAACGTCACCATGACCGACGTGATGGCCGGCGTCGAGAAGGTCGCCGAGCGCGACTCCGTCGACGACACGAACGTCTTTCTCACCGGCGGGTCCTTCGGCGGCTTCATGACCAGCTGGATGGTCGGCCAGACCGACTCCTTCCGGGCGGCCGTCTCCCAGCGCGGCGTCTACGACCACACGGGCTTCTACGGGTCGACCGATGGCGCCTACAAGCTGATCGAGGGCGACTTCGACACCACGCCGTGGGAGGAACCCGAATTCCTCTGGGAGAAATCGCCGACCAGCCACGCCCACGAGGTCGAGACACCCACCCTCCTCATTCACAGCGACGACGACTTTCGGACGCCAGCCTCCACGGCGGAACTGTTCCACCGCATCCTCCGCAAACACGACGTCGAAACCCGCATGGTACGGTATCCCGGCGAGGGCCACGAACTCTCGCGCTCGGGCCAGCCAGGGCACATCGTCGATCGGATCGAGCGCATCGCCCGCTGGTTCGACGGGTACTCCGACCACCACGACGTTCCCCGAGCGCTGGATCGCCCCGACGAAGCCGACCTGTCGGCTCGCGAGGACGATGAGGACGAAGGGGAAGAAAGCGAGGACGAAGAGGAAAACGGCAAGGCGTAGCGACGTCGATTTCGGTCACCATTCAGCCCCGAAAGCGTGCTCCCGGTCCCGAGACCATCGGATGTAGACCTTTCACGATAGTACCCAAACCGTGTGGCAACGCTACTGGCGAGACGAAAGACTGACCGTTCAATCGACGATGATTTCGTCGTCACCGTCCTCGATCGTGTTCGGTTTCGACTCCGACTGCATTTCCGAGCGGTAGCGTTCGATCCAGTCGGCAAAACAGGCCGGACACAGTCGCTGGGCATCGACTTGGGAGCGATCGACGGTGAGGCGGACCGTTCGAGCCAACGCGTCGGAAATCGGGGTCCCGCATTCGTCGCAGGGCTCGCTCATGCGCATCACGTCTCGGGCCGGCCGTATATGTGTTCGGCCCGCCGGTGACCTGGGGTTCGACGATCACTCGTGCAGCCCGCCGACGGATTCGTAAAACGACGACGCGAGTTGGTCGGCCATCTCCTCCTCGGGATCGATTCGAACGTCAACGACGACCGGGGCGTCCGAACCCTGCCCTTCACGAAGGGCAGGTGCGAGGTCGCCTGGATCGTCGACGCGGACCCCGTTAGCGCCGAATGCCTCGGCGACGGCGATAAAATCGGTGTCGTGGAACCCGACGCCCGCGATGTCACCCGGCGCGTCCTCCATTTGGCGGACCATGCCGAGACTCTCGTCGTTCAGGACGACGAAGGTCGGGGCGACACCCTGCTCCACGGCCGTCTCGACGCTCGTCATTGTCATGGCGAACCCGCCGTCGCCCGCCACGGCGATGACGTCGGCGTCGGTTGCGAGCGAGGCACTCACTGCTGCCGGATTCGCCCAGCCCATCCCGCCAACACCGCCGCTGCCGAAATAGGTGCGGCCGGCAGGCGTCTGGAGGTAGTTCAGGAGCCAGAATCTGTTGTTGCCCGAGTCGGCCGTGACGATCGTTCCCTCGTCGACGATTGCCTCGATCTCGGCGACAGCGCGCTGGGGCTTGATGGGCGAGGCGTCGGAATCGCACGCCGGGGCGGTAAAAGACTCGCGCGCCACCGTGGCGCGGTCTTGAGCCCATTCTCGGCTCCGGGATGCCTCCTCTCCCGCGGCGGCCTGGAGTGCCCGCAGGCTCTCGGCAGCATCGCCGATCATCCCCACGTCGGCTGGATAGACCCATCCCGCATTGCGCGGATCCACGTCCGCATGAATGATCGTCTGCTCGTCCGGGCGGATGAAGTCCGGGGCGCCCCAGTTAGTGTCCATCGGGTTGAGTCGTGAACCGACGACGAGCAGGACGTCGGCTTCGCTCACGACCTGGTTGGCACCCTCGTGGCCGAACGCCCCGATGACCCCGGCCGCCAGGTCGTGCGTTTCCGGGATCGTCGACTTGCCGAGATAGGAGGTCGTCACGACAGACCCGTACGCCTCGGCGACGGCCTGGAGGCGATCGTAGGCCTCCGCCGCGTGGACGCCATTGCCCGCGATCAAGACGGGCCGGTCGGCCTCTGATAAAGCGTCCGCGGCCGCGGCGACGTCACTGTCAGTTGGCCGCGTCTGCCACGTTTGGACCTGTTCCTCGACGTCCCAGAGCGGTGGGATTGGATCCTCGGGAACCTGCTCGGTCACCGCGTTCCCGTCGAGAATGACGGCCGTCGGCCCGGGTCGGCCGGCGGTCGCATGTTTGAATGCCAACTGGAGGCTCCGGATCGTCTCGGGTGGCGTCCGGGGGAACCAGTGGTCCTTGACGATCCCGTCGAGGATCGAGGGGAGATCCAGCCCCCCGTAATCCCCTCGCGCCTGCTGATACGGGGCGATCGTCGAATAATCGCCGCGTTCGGACGCCTCCGTAATCACCACCATCGGCGAGGAGCCCAGCCTGGCCTCCATCTGGCCGATCGCCCCTAAGCTTCCGATCCACGGCCCCTGGCCGACGAGAATGCCAGGCTCCCCCGTCAATCGCCCTTGCATCTCGGCCATGACGCTCGCCTCCCGTTCGTCGCGGGGCCGGACGAACTCGACGTCCGACTCCGGGAGGTAATCGAGCAATTCGATCAGGCGGCCCCCAGGATAGCCGAAAACCCGTTCCACCCCGAGGTCCTCGAGCATCGCCACCAACCGCTCGGCAGTCACGGTCATCGCTGCCCCCATCGATGCCTGAAAAATCGATTTCGTGCGGACATATCCACGGTTCAAAAGCCGAAGGTGCTTTTCTTTACCGCCGGCGCAACCCCTTGCAGCCCCTAAAAACACCCAAGATTTTTAGGTATGCTAACGTACCTCATCTGGAGGAAGTGAGTATCCATGTGCCATCACGAATCCATCGACGAAACCGCAACCGAGACCGAAGCCGAGGACGAAGAGGACGCCAGAGCGGATGAACAGGAAGTAATCGTCGGACTCGCCTGAGGCCCGATCCTGCGCTTTTTTGGTCCGACACGTCGTGAGCTACGCCCGTGTCCGCACCCACGTTCGGCGTCGATGAGGCCGGCAAAGGGCCGGTGTTAGGCTCGATGTTCTCGGCCGCCGTCGTCGCAATCCCGGCGGCGG
>JBKEGM010000190.1:0-5435 GCA_046710005.1 Natrialbaceae archaeon | reverse complement strand
CATCACGCTTACATTCACATTCGGCCGATTATTTCTTTAATGTGACGATTGAACGTGTTTGAACAAGTGTCGAGCGATTCATCCCCACCCTACTCGCTCACCTTCGGTTCGCTCCTTGAGGGTGGGGCTTCTCTTACAGCCCGCTAAATCGAGAAAACACGAAGGATCGTTTCCAACCCCTGGTCTGTCACGATTTTTTCCCATCAAGTCTGGTGGTCTCCAGCGGAATTGAAGGGGTTGGCACTTGGGTCCCAAACGACTGCCACCGCCGGATCCGGACCATCGATGCCGATTTCCGAGCGGGGTGCCGGGAACGTCGACTATTTGGCCGTGCCCGCGCAACGATTTCCCATGATCGACCTCCGAAGCGACACCGTCACCCGGCCGAGCGACGAGATGCGCGAGGCCGCCGCCACCGCCGACGTCGGCGACGACGTTCACCGGGGCGATCCGACCGTCGACGAACTCGAACGACAAGCGGCAGACATGGTCGGGATGGAGGCCGCCCTGTACGTCCCGTCGGGAACGATGGGCAACCAGGTCGCCGTCCGCGTGCACACCGATCGGGGACAGGAGATCGTCCTCGAGCGCGAGAGTCACATCTACAAGTGGGAGCTCGGGGGGGTCGCCCAGCTTTCGAGCCTCCAGGCCCGCACTATCGATGCCGGTAATCGGGCCTGTCCGACCCCCGAAGCCGTCGCGGAAGCCGACGTGGAGCAGGACGTTCATCGGCCAGGAACCGGCCTCCTCGCCCTCGAAAATACCCACAACAGTCGGGGCGGGGTCGCAGTTCCACCAGAACACATCGCCGAAGCGGCCCAGATGGCCCACAGCCTGGACGTCCCCGTCCACCTCGACGGAGCCCGGATCTTCAACGCCGCCGTTGCCCTCGACGAAGCGGTCACCCGATTCACCGACCCCGTCGACTCGATCCAGTTCTGCCTCTCGAAGGGACTGGGTGCACCGGTCGGGTCAATCCTGGCCGGCGACGAGGACTTCATCGAGCGCGCACGACGCGTCCGGAAACTGTTCGGGGGCGGCATGCGACAGGCGGGGATCATCGCTGCGCCCGGCCTCCTAGCTCTCGAGAACGTGGATCGATTGGCGGACGATCACGCGAACGCACGGGTTCTCGCCGAGGGCCTCGCAGGCATCGATGGACTGGACGTCCCGGACCCGGACACGAACATCGTCATCGTGGAGACCGAAGGAACCGGCATGACGGCCGAGGAATTCCTCGAGGCGTGTGAAATGGAGGGCGTCCACGGCATCGAATTCGACGACTACGTCGTTCGGTTCACCACACACCTCGACGTGGACCGGGAGGACGTCGAAGCCGCCGTCGAACGCGTTCGATCCGCAGTCCGCTGACGGATCGGCCGCAGGGGAGTTTTCACCATACCCTCCCGCTGCGATTACTGGTTTCCTCTATCGACGCCTTCCTTGAACCCCACCGCCGTCCGACGGGCGAGCAGGTAGAGGAAGAAGATTAACACCGCGAGTACGACGGCGACGAACACCATGAGAGGATCCATATGGCGTGGTACTGGCGGAGCCACAAAAGACGTTTCGCCGGTGGAACGGTTGCTTCCGGGGAGGGGGCAACGAACGACGGAAACAGCGATTTCCTGAGTTTTGACGGGGGATTCCGAGGCTAAAACAGGAATTAAACCGAAGTCGCCGATAGTGAGTGAAGACTATAGGAGGGATTTTAGTCATCGACTCGTGGGCGAAAAAGGCATAATGTTGGAACCAGAACATAGAGCTGTTCCGGGTGGGACCAAATGTCAAATCTACTGCCCTCCACATCCGACACGGGCCCCGCGAAGGACGCTACGCCCCGTATCGTTGGGCTAAACAGCGAGGACGCCGACGATCTGCTGTCCGCACTGTCCTCCGAGACGGCGCGAAAACTCCTCGCCGCCCTGCACGAGGAACCGGCGACCCCCTCCAAGGTCGCGGAGCGTATCGATACGTCATTACAGAACGTCCAGTACCACCTCGAGAATCTCGAGGAGGCCGAGGCGATCGAAGTAGTCGACAGCGTCTACTCAGAAAAAGGCCGGGAAATGAACGTGTATGCCCCAACGGACCAACCGCTTGTCGTGTTCGCTGGCGACGAAGAGGCCTCGTCCGGACTCAAAACCGCGCTCTCTCGGTTACTCGGTGGCCTCGGCGTGGTGGCCGCAGGCGCACTGGCCGTGCAATCAGCGTTCGGGAGTGGCGGACGGGGTGGTCTCTTCAACGGTGGTGACGGGACCGCACCAGGGGCCGGGGCGGTGACAGACGGCGGAGAGGTCGTCACGACGGCAGCTGAGGTCGGACGGGCACCGGTGACCGAACCAGTGAGGGCTGCAAAACCCGACGTTTCGGCCATCGAGGCGACCGCAACGGCTGCTTCAAACGCTCCGTCAACTGTCGGGAGCGCAGGACTTTCACCAGGGCTGTTCTTCTTCGCCGGTGGTGCCCTCGTCCTTTTGCTGGTTTTCTCCCTATGGTACGTTCGCGGTGGGCCCCAACGTACCTGGGCGTGACAAAATCGGTTATCGATGCGAGCCCCGACGGACATTTTCCTGGCGTATTTTGAGAGTAAAAAGCATATTTTAGCCTTCAGCAGCTATAACTTACCTGTGCCTCTAGTTGCATGTGCACCCGGGTGGTCCTCCGCCTGGGTTCGGCCCTCCAAAGAAATCCGGATCATTTGCCTTTTTCAATCAGTTTGCGAATTCGTCCCAGCACAGTGATCATTCCGGATTCGATGGCGGCGTTGTTCCAGCCACCGAGAACCGGTTCCGGACAGTCCCGTCAAGGGCTCTGAGCGTTCCCGCGAGGCCACCGTCGCCTGCGCTTAACTCGGCGTAGCCGGGGCGGTGTCCCCTGGGTGTCGTGTGACTACCCGGGTTCACCAGGATCGGATCACCCTTCATCACAACCCCTGGATTGTGAGTATGTCCGTAAACGACCAGGTCGGCTCCGACCGATCGACCGAACATGGAGAGCCCGGTTTGGCCACCTGGTTTCCAGTGGGTGACGGCAATTCTCGATCCTTCGTATTCGAGAACGCGTTCGCTCGGGAGGCGTTCGCGGACAGCATTGTCGTCGGCGTTACCGTGGACCGCATCGAGACGGGGGGCAGCGTCCAGGACCGATTCCAAAACCGACTCGGTCGTGAAATCACCGGCGTGAACGACCCGGTCAGCATTTCGGACGGCCCGGAGGAGGTGGTCGGTCAGATCGTGGCCGACGTCACCGTGGGTGTCCGACAGGATGACGAGCACGCGATACCGTACGTCGGCCACCCTTTCGACAGTTTCGACACCACCCGAAAGGATTTCCCACCGACGAACGGAAGGGCGGGTGATGGGTTCGAGCAAAACTGTCGTGCTGGCCGCACTGTTCGCGAACGGGGCCATCGCGATCCTGAAGTTCGGCGCCTTCCTGCTGACCGGCAGCGCGTCGATGCTGTCGGAAACCTACCACTCCATCTCCGACACGGGCAACCAGGTGTTCCTCCTGATCGGCATCCGCTCTGGTGGCCAGGAGGCC
This sequence comes from Natrialbaceae archaeon, assembly GCA_046710005.1. Taxonomy (GTDB): domain Archaea; phylum Halobacteriota; class Halobacteria; order Halobacteriales; family Natrialbaceae; genus DATFIX01. Next base: position 1,889 of record JBKEGM010000190.1, on the reverse strand, counting down.
GACCGGCGACACCCGTTCGGCTACGGGAAGGCCCAGTTCTTCTACAGTTTCCTGGTGAGCGTCATGCTGTTCGGCATCGCAGGGTGGGAGTCAGCCAAACACGGGTACTCGAAGCTCACGGCGAGCGGTGGCCACGGCGGATCCGAAGCGGTCGAATTTCTGGGGATGTCATACGATCCTGCCCTGTCGTTCGATCCGGTCTACGTCAGTTACGCCGTCCTGCTGGGCGCGTTCGCGTTCGAGACCTACGCCCTCCTCAAAGCCCGGGCGGAGATGCGCCGGCAGATGGACCGCCACGGGTGGGACGGCTATCCCGAGGCCTTCCGGAAGACGAGCGACGTGACGACGCTGACCGCCCTGACCGAGGACACCATCGCCCTCACCGGGATCGTCCTCGCGGGTGCCGGGCTGGTTCTCGAACAGGCGACCGGGAACGCGGCCTACGACGCCGCCGCGGCCGTCGCCATCGGCCTCATGCTCATGGGCTTCGCCCTGGCGCTGGCCTGGGAGAACAAGCGCCTGTTGCTCGGCGAGAGCATGCCGGCCGTCGAAGAACGGGCCCTTCGCGACATCATCGAGGAATCACCAGGCGTCGAGGAAATGATCGACTTCCGAACCGTCTACTTCGGCCCGGAACGGATCCTGGTCACCGCCGACGTGGCCTTCGCCGACGACTTCGACACGGAATCGATGGACGACCGCATTTCGGCCATCGAGTCCGCACTCAAGGACCGCGAACCGGGGATCAAGACGGCTTACATCGAACCAGAAACGTGAGAACCGCCATGCAGAATGCCAGGTGGTTTGGCCAGGGGCGAGCCTTTTTATAGGGGAACGCAAAAGCACAGGACGTGGCGACGGACCAAGAGGCGGACGTGACGCCGGAGTTCATGCGGTTTTTCCCGTACGAGGAGCCCTACGAGAACCAGCGCGACGCGATGGGCCGGATCCAGGACGCGTTACAGGCCGGGGAAAACGTCCTCTTCGAAGGGGCCTGCGGGACCGGGAAGACACTCTCGGCACTCGCACCCGCCCTGGAGCACGCCCGGGCGGAGGACAAAACGGTTGTCATCACAACCAACGTCCACCAACAGATGCGCCAATTCGTCGCCGAGGCCCGCTCGATCAACCGCCAGGAGCCGATCCGGGCGGTCGTGTTCCGGGGGAAATCCTCGATGTGCCATCTGGACGTGGGTTACGAGGAGTGTCAGGTGCTCCGAGACGCCACCTTCGAACTCGTCGAGGCCGAACGCGATCACCAGCAACTCGAACGCCGCCAGGCGGAGCTACTCGACGCCAGCCGCGACGGCGAAGACGGGGCCGCGAAAGCCCGTGGTGCCCTCATGGACGAACTCGACCGTGTCGAGAGCGACCTGGAGGATCTCCAGGAGCGAAACACCTGCGAGTACTACTACGAGAACTTGACACGGGACACGGACGGCTTCTACGAGTGGCTGTTCGAGGACGTCCGGACCCCGGACGAGATCTACGAGTTTGCCCACGACCGGGGACTCTGCGGGTACGAACTCCTCAAGGACGGCATCGACGACGTCGACCTCGTGGTCTGCAACTACCACCACCTGCTGGACCCGATGATCCGCGAACAGTTCTTCCGGTGGCTCGATCGTGACCCGGATGACGTAATCGCCGTCTTCGACGAGGCACACAACGTCGAGTCGGCCGCCCGTGACCATGCCACCCGCACCCTCACCGAACGCACGCTCGGGTCGGCGCTCGACGAACTCGAAGGGCTGACCGACGCACGTGCCGAGGCAGCCGAAAACGTCCTTTCGGCGTTCCATCGCGCGCTCGTCGACGTCTACGAGGAAAGGCTCGGGGTCGGCAGGCAGGAAGACATCGGCGAGGAATGGGAGGACCTCGCGATCGAC
>JBKEGM010000189.1:0-5438 GCA_046710005.1 Natrialbaceae archaeon | reverse complement strand
AGGAGGTCGGCATCGACGACTACCGCGCCGAGTTGCTGCCCGAGGACAAGCAGGACGTCGTCACGGAGTACCGCGAGACAGACCAGGTCGTGGCGATGATCGGCGACGGCATCAACGACGCGCCGGCACTGGCGACCGCCGATGTCGGCATTGCAATGGGTGCGGCCGGGACCGACACCGCCATCGAAACCGCCGACATCGCGTTGATGGCCGACGATCTCGAACGCATCCCCTACGCGGTAAAACTCAGCAAAGCGACCCGCTGGAACGTCCTCGAGAACGTCGGGCTGGCCCTCGTGGTGGTGACGCTGCTGCTCGCGGGCGTGCTGACGAGCTACGTCACCCTCGCGCTCGGGATGCTCGTCCACGAAGCCAGCGTCCTCGCCGTGATTGGCAACGGCATGCGCCTGCTGCGGTACTAACAGCACAGCCACACAACGACACTCGCAAATTCACACCCAATGTCACAGAACACGACTCCGACGGACACGAACCGAACCGACTCGAACTGGGCCGTCGACTACGACGCCGATCCGATCGAGATCCGCGATCCGGTCGCGGAAGCGCTGGGCGTCCTCGATCCGGGCGATCCGTTCGTCATTACGTATGAGGATGCGATAAAGACGGCAGGGCACTCCTGTCCGACCGCGTCGGGTGCCTACCGTATCGCCCAAGTTGGGCTGGAGGCGCTGTATCCCGACACCGACGAGCTCCCCGTCCGAAGCGATGTTGAAGTCCGGGCTGGCGGCCCTCGGGACGACGCCACGTACGGCGTGATGGGGCGTCTCATCTCCTACATCACGGGTGCCGCCCAAGAGGACGGGTTCGGCGGACTCGGCACTGGCTACGGCGACCGCCGTGACCTCCTGACGTTCGACGCCTTCGAGCCTGACAGTGCAGACCCGACGTTCCGATTCCATCGGGCTGATACGGACGAGACTGTGGAAGTAACGTACCACGTGAGCGAGGTTCCGGATGGCGGACCAGCAATCGGCAATCTTCAGCAAATTCTCGATGGGTCGGCAAGCGACGACCAGCGTGAAGCGTTCGCCGATGCATGGCATCGGCCTGTTCAAGCCGTCCTGACCGACGATTCGCTGTTCACGGTCGACGCCATCGAGGTCTCGTAAGGTTCCCTCGGGAAAGCGGTTGCTGGGAGTTCCTCGAGCCGGCTTGTGCCCGCTACGGCATCCAGATGGCCGTGTATGCGGGATCGTCGCCGACCGACTCGTAGGCGTAGCCGCGCTCCTCGAGCTTCGGGAGGAGGTGTTTCGGCGTCCGGTCGTTTATCTGGATCAATATCGCGTCGTCCCCCAGTGCTTCCAAAGTTTCCAGGGTTTCCTGCAATGGCTTCGGCGGCGGGAGATCGCGGACGTCGAGTTTCTCGAGGTGTTCTCGGTCCGGAACGTTCCCGTGATCGAGGACGACTGTTTCGTCCATGAGCAGCCCTTTCGGGTGGGGAAACTGGACGGTTCCCCCGAATGTGTTCGCTATCCATCCCGAATATGATACTGAACGGGCCTGCAGGAGCCGCCGACGAACATATTCGGGAAATCCGCTTCGAGTGACTGGCCGAAAGGGATTCTCACGACCACCATGCGCGGACCCGACCTCGACACGTCAGAACGACCCTTCGTCCTCGTCTGGGAAGTCACCCAGGCGTGCGACCTGGAATGCAAACACTGCCGGGCGGACGCCCAACCCGAACGCCACCCTGGCGAACTCGATACTGCCGAAGGGAAAGCACTCCTCGCGGACGCCGCCGAGTTCGGCGAGGGACAAATCGTCGTCCTCTCCGGCGGCGACCCGCTACTCCGGGACGACCTCGTCGAACTGGTTCGATACGGTACCGATCAGGGGTTGCTCATGACGCTCACGCCCAGCGGGACGGCATCGTTGACGCCCGAGGTGATCGACGATCTGGCCGACGCCGGGCTTCGCCGCATGGCGGTGAGCATCGACGGAGCCACCCCGGACGCCCACGACGAGTTCCGCGGCGAGAACGGGAGTTTTCGGGAGACGGTCGCGGCCGCGAAACACGCCCGCGACGTGGGGCTACCCCTGCAGGTGAACACGACCGTCTGCCAGGAAACGGTCGACGAACTCCCCGCTCTCGCGGATCTGGTCGAGAACCTCGGCGCGACGCTCTGGTCGGTCTTCTTCCTCGTGCCGATCGGTCGGGGGACCGTCCTCGACCCGATCGATCCGGCGCGTTCCGACGAGGTGATGGAGTGGCTGCTCGACCAGGCGACCGAGCGCGAGTTCGGGGTGAAGACCACGGAGGGTCCCCATTACCGGCGCGTCGCGATCCAGTCACGTCGGGGAAACGACGCCGTATCCTCCCCGGCGGACGACGACGTCGGCCGTCGAACCGGGATCCGGGCCGGCAAGGGGTTCGCGTTCGTGAGCCACCTGGGCGAGGTGTACCCGTCGGGGTTCCTGCCCGAGTCGGCCGGGTCGGTCCGGAACCGAAGCGTCGTCGACATGTACCGGGATTCGGACCTGTTTACGGCCCTCCGCGACGAGGCCGAACTCCTGGGCAAGTGCGGTGCCTGTGAGTTCCGGCACGTCTGTGGCGGCAGTCGATCGCGGGCCTACGCCTACACTGGTGACCCGTTCGAGAGCGACCCACTGTGTCCGTACGTCCCCGACGATTACGACGGACCGCTCCCGGACCAGCGAGCGATCGAAAACGGGACGACCCTGGCGGACGATTGATCTGGCGAACACGGACCACGGACGCTCGCTCATCAACCCATCTCCCTTCCATCAGACCATGAACGGACTTCCCTCGGACCTCGACGCCGACCGTCAACCACCTCTCTCGATCCCGTTTGCGCACTTCGTCCTCGGTGGGGCCGTCCTCCTGGTCGGGGGCGGAATCGTCGGGATTGGGTCGCTCGTCGCCCCGATCCACCCGGCCGGAGCGGGAACGCTCCACCTCCTGCTCGCCGGGTGGGTTGGATTGACGATAATGGGCGCGATGACACAGTTCGTCCCCGTCTGGTCGGGCACCCGGCTCCACTCCCGCCGGCTCTCCGTCGCCAGCCTGTGGCTGGTCACGCTGGGGGTTATCGGGCTTTTCCTGGCGTTCGTTTTCCACGCGTACGACTGGCTCCCGGCCGGCGCGACCGTCCTCCTCGTCGGGTTCTGGGTCTTCACCTACAACGTCGCCCGCACGCTTCCTCCGGTGAGGGACCTGGACGTGACCGAGGCCCACTTCGCACTCGCGTTGGGTAGCCTCGTGGTCGCCACGGTGTTCGGTTGGGTGCTCGCGACCGACGTCGGGTTCCGCATCCTGGGGCCACTATCCCGCTCGCTTCCTGTCTCCCTCAATGCCCCGCAACTCCTGCTGGCCCACCTGACGCTCACGATTTTCGGGTTCGTCTTGGCGACGATCATCGGCGCACTCTACCAGCTCGCCCCGATGTTTACTCAGTCCGAAACAACCACCATCGATGAACACTTGACCCACGTCGAAACGGTCGCGTTCCCGGTGGGTGTGGTGCTGTTGGCTGCTGGTCGCCTCGTCGACTTCCAGCTCGTCGCCGACGGGGGCGGGGTTCTCGTCCTGGTCGGGACCAGCGCATTCGTTGCGTTTCTCGTCCGGCGCCTCTGGTTCGCTCGCGTCGACATCGATCCGATGCTCCGACGCTACTGGCTCGTCGTGCTCTCGCTGATCGGCTGGATACTCCTCTCGATCCCGCGCTGGTTCGGTGATTCGACCGATTTCTACGCCCGATTCGGCAGCCCCCGAGCCACACATCTGCTGTTCGTCGGCGTCATCACCCTCACGATTCTCGGCACCTTCTATCACGTCGTTCCGTTCATCGTGTGGTTTCACCGCTACAGCGATCGCCTCGGGTACGAGGCCGTTCCGATGGTGGACGACCTCTACGACGACCGGGTGGCGGCGGTCGAATTCGCGGTGCTGACTGCCGGCCTGGCGATCCTTTGGGGCGGGGACGTCCTCGCGGCCCCGACCTGGGTCCTGATGGTCGGCGGCAATCTGCTCGGGTTCGGCGTCCTGCTCTTCGTCTGGAACATGGTCGGCGTCGTCTGGCACCACCGACCGGCGACGTTCCGGGAGGTTCTCGCCACGCTGACCGGGCGCTCGACGTCCTGATGGGCCATAGAAGAACTGGTAAGACGGAATTCGCCCCGTTCAGGCCTGTGAGTCTTCGGTCTCGGCGTCCTCCTCCTCTTCTGCAACAGTCATCCCGTCGAGTTTCTCGTTGATCGCCTCGCTGTCCTGGTGGACCGGATCCACGTGAACGGCCACGCGCTCGAAATCGTGGCGATCCGAGAGTCCGTTCAAAGCGCGATAGGCGGCCGTCGTAAGGACGTCTCCCTGCGGGCAGAACGCGGTCGTCGGGGTAAACTCGGCGTGGAGGACCTCGTCGTCTTCGACTGCGTATCGGAAGCCAGCCTCCGGGTGGCGCGGGTCGAGGTTGAGTTTTGCCAGGTTGTACCCGAACGTGGTGTCGTAGACGCCCCGTTCTTCGAAGACGTCCCGAACCATCCGGTGGACCTCGACGTGGTCCTCGCCCTCGAGCACCGAGTGGCCGGCCAGGAGGGGGCCAGGATCAGGCAGGTTACCCGAGACGAACTCGTCGTACTCGTCGAAGTCCGGTTCTCCCGACGAACTGCGACTAAACGGGTTTCGCATTATTTTCTTTATTCGGCCTACAGCCGGGTGGGCGGATCGCCGAACATATTCGCCCCGGGAGATTCGCACGGAATCGATTCTCCTCAACGTTCTGCGACCGGTTTCGAAGATGTTCGGCGTAATCGAAGTGGTTGGACAACCCATTCTCAATTGGTAACGAGTGACAATGTCAGCTACGATCGCGTCGAACGGCGATTGCACAACGCGGGGTACCTTCGAGCACGGTGAGCGGCCACCCGCTCGCTATGGAGGACCGCCGGGATGACCCTCTCTCGCCGTGATTTCACGAAACTTGCAGGTGCCGGGGCGATCGGTGCGCTGGCCGGCGGGGGCTGGGCCGCAACCAACGCGATTGAACCCGTCACAGCGGTCGACAATCCCCTGAAATCATACCCGAACCGTGACTGGGAGTCAGTCTATCACGACCTGTATTCCTATGATGAGGTCGATTGGACCGTCTGTCACCCGAACTGCACGCAGTCGTGTGCCCTCAATTTCTACCTGAAAAACGGGATCCCCATTCGCGCCGAGCAGGTCTACCACAACGAGGACGCCAGCGTCGGCCCCAGCGGGTACGAGGACGCCGGCGTCAGCGCGAACTGGAACCCGCGAGGGTGCATGAAGGGGTTGACGGTGCACCGCCGGACGTTCGAGCCCTCGCGGATCAAATACCCGCTCGTCCGGAAGGGCTGGAGCCCGGACGACCCGAACCAGTCCGGGCGCGGCGAGGACGAGTTCGAGCGCGTCTCCTGGGACGAGGCGATCGACC